>JAFDZJ010000291.1 GCA_018266965.1 Bacteroidota bacterium | reverse complement strand
TAGAAATATTAACATACCATTCAAATTCTTTCATCTTTTAGTCTATTATTATTTGAGGTTTAAAATGATTTATATTTATTATTTTAGATTTAATTTTATACGAATTATTTTTTAAGAGTTTAATTTTTAAATTATCGATTTCAAAATCGTCAAAATTGTCTTCCCAAGTTGATAAATTAGAAATTTCAAAATCATTATTGATAATTTCAATATCAGCACTAATGAGATTAGATTTACTAATCGAAAAGTTTATGTTATTTTCCACAATATTTTCACTAAAAAACAACTTGTTTTTCATTGAAATTAAACTTTGTGTAATAGTTATATTTTTCTTATACTTTATTTCATTATAAGAAGTTAATTCAAAATCTGTTGGTGGTATAAATAACATAATTATTTTAACTAAATGTTTTATATAAATCTTCTTTTATTAAAGATTTGAATGTTTTACTACTTAAAAGATGTGCTTTTTCCAACCAGTTTTTCAAGGTTTCAATATCATAACTATCTTCAATTCCATTTACCTTTGTTTGTACAACTATTCCGTCAATAGAAGGAATAACTTTACCTTCATTTATTCGGATAGACAAAACATTTGAATCTACTTGATAGTTTGCATTTATGTTTATTTCGCTTATCTCGGATTTAATATCGTTTAAGATATTACTATTCATTGAAATGTTTAAGTTTTCATTTACAAAATCATATCCAGATTTATTCTCAGAGTTAAACTTTAGAAAATCTATATACACTAAAGCAGGAGTAATCTTTAAATTTTGAAATTTAGGATATATATTTGTTAAAATATTAATTAAATTATGAATGTTTTCTCTGAAATGGTCCCATTCATAAAAATTATTTAAGGTGTTAATTGATAAAATGCCAGGTCCAATTTGTATCAATGGATATTTATTTTCATTTTTAGAAAATCTAAAGACAGGAATATTTCTCAATGCATCATAAGGAATTTCTAAAGGCGTAAGTCTTTCTCTAATTGGAAATTCTTCTCGTAGATTTGCATATAAATCACCATAGAGATACTGGAAATCATCTAAATCTGACTTCATTTTTATATCCCATTTTAGTTCAAAAATAACTTCAACTAATGGAGCATTTGGCAATTTACTCATCCTATTTTTTTACAAAAGTATGCAAATTATTTTGATTAATATTTTTCTTTTTAATCGAAAATCCTTCCTTTCAAAAGAATCACTGCCCTTTTTCCTAGCCCAGATGGGAGCGGCATCCTTTTTATTTTTTTTCTTTTAACGAATGATAAATTTAAAAAAAATAAAAAGATATAGCGGACAGCTGGACGAGTATTGAAAAGAATCACTAAAATTGTTGCTCCAAAGTTTAGTATATAATATTAATGCAACTAAGTATGCTAAAAATGATTATACCCAATTGGTAAGTAGTTGTTAATATTCGTTATTTTTGCAAAATGAAATTCCAACTCGAATCCGAATTTTCTCCTACCGGAGACCAGCCTTTGGCAATTGAAAAGCTAACAGAAGGGTTGGAAAAAAATCTAAAACACCAAACACTATTGGGGGTTACAGGTAGTGGAAAGACTTTTACCATAGCCAATGTAATCGAAAATATACAGAAACCTACAATTGTCTTGGCACACAACAAGACATTGGCGGCACAACTTTTTATGGAGTTCAAAGAATTTTTCCCCAATAATGCGGTGGAATATTTTGTTTCTTATTACGATTATTATCAGCCAGAAGCGTATATTGCAAGTTCCGGAACATATATAGAAAAAGATTTGAGCATCAATGAAGAAGTGGAAAAACTTCGGCTTTCTGCCACTGCGAGTTTGCTTTCAGGAAGAAGAGATGTGTTGATTGTGGCATCGGTATCGTGTATCTATGGTATTGGTAATCCTACCGAATTTCATAAGTCGCTGATTTCTGTTGCTATTGGAGATAGTATGACTAGGACTGACTTTCTACATGCTTTGGTAAATGCACTATATTCTAGGACGCTCAATGAATTTCAGAGAGGGACTTTCCGTGTAAAAGGAGATGTGATTGATGTTTTTCCTGCCTATGCAGACAATGCAATACGGTTTCAGTTTTTTGGAAACGAAATAGAAAAAATCCAATCTTTTGATCCTGTTTCTGGGAATGTTGAGGAAAATTTTGACCAAATACAAATCTACCCGGCTAATCTGTTTGTTACCACCAAAGAAACAATGAACAGTGCTATAAGAGATATACAAGATGATTTGGTAAAGCAAGTGGATTTTTTTGCAAATACTGACCGACCTTTGGAAGCCAAACGATTACAAGAAAGAACAGAGTTGGATCTAGAAATGATAAAAGAATTGGGATATTGCAGCGGAATAGAAAATTATTCTCGCTATATGGACGGTAGAGAGCCAGGAACCAGACCTTTCTGCTTGTTGGATTATTTTCCTAATGACTACCTTATGGTGATAGACGAAAGTCATGTTACTATTCCACAAGTACATGCCATGTATGGAGGCGACAGAAGTAGGAAAGAATCTTTGGTGGAATATGGATTCCGACTACCTGCTGCTATGGACAATAGACCTTTGAAGTTTGCAGAATTTGAAGCGATACAAAATCAGGTAATTTTTGTTTCTGCAACTCCGGCAGATTATGAATTGCAAATGACCGATGGCGAATACATAGAACAGATTATCCGACCAACAGGACTTTTGGATCCTATAATAGAAGTAAGACCAAGCATCAACCAAATTGATGATTTGATTGAAGAGATACAAAAAAGAGCAGAAGAAGATGAAAGAGTTTTGGTAACTACGCTTACCAAAAAAATGGCAGAAGAACTTACCAAATATTTCACAAAATTTGGAATAAGATGTAGATACATACACTCCGATGTGGAAACTTTGGAAAGAATACAAATAATGCAAGATTTGAGATTGGGATTGTTTGATGTGCTAATAGGTGTAAACCTCCTAAGGGAGGGATTGGACTTGCCAGAAGTTTCTTTGGTTGCAATTTTAGATGCCGACAAAGAGGGAATGCTCCGTTCTCGTCGTTCTATGATACAAACTGTGGGTAGGGCAGCAAGAAATATCAATGGAAAAGCAATAATGTATGCCGACAAAATGACCAAAAGTATGCAAGCTACAATAGACGAAACCAACTATAGAAGAGAAAAACAAATTCAATACAATGAATTGCACGGTAAAAAACCCGAACCTCTCAATAAGAAGATTTCCGAAAATTTGGTAGGGAGGAGTAAAGATTTTCCGGACTCAAGATATACCCAAAAAGAAATTATACAAAAAGTGGCAGAAGAAAAAAGAAATTACAATAGTGCCGAGATAGAAAGTATAATTAAAGAAAAACAAAAAGCAATGGAGGAAGCTGCTAAAAACCTAGATTTTATAACGGCTGCCAAATTCCGAGATGAAATAAAAATGTTGATGGAATAAAAAAAACCGCAATGCCAATAGACAATGCAGTTTGAAATAAATCTAATAAAAAGTAAAAATGAAAGGCGACAAAGATATACTTTTTATTTTATACAAAACAAATTTTTAACAAATAATTTTTTTTAAATTTTCCTTTCACTTGGATTTCAAATTTATTTTTTTGTGAAAGTTTGGGTTTCTCCATTGTAGCTAATGTCCAATTTCTTTTTATCTTTTGAAAACTGGAAAACAATTCCCATCATTTCAAATTCAAATTTATCGGCACCTTTGTATTCCAAAGGAAATTTCGGCTGACCTGTAACCTCGGACATCAATCGTCCATCAGTAACCGATGTGGTAATGGTCATCGGTAATCCTGGAGTTGTATATACACCTGTGTAGTCATTTAGGTTTGGTTTGTCGATTGATGCTGTTTTGTTGGAAATTTCGGACATGTTGAATGTGTCGTTGGAGGTGTCTGCATCGGCAATAAGTCCATCAGGATTTAATTTCACAGTTGTAATTTCTTTTGTAGTAGGCATACTGAACGACCATTCGGTATTTCTTTTCCAAATTTCTACAGGAAGTTTTTTGATGGTTTTTGTCCCATCTTTGAAAGTTACTTCAACGGTAGTAGGCATCGGTAATTGACCGATATTTTCAATGGTATAAACAGAACCTTTTTTATAATCTCCATCTACATATTTCACATTTTTAATCGCTTGGTCAATTTTCCATTTATTTTGAAACCAACCTCTCCAGAAATACGACAGCTCTTCGCCTGAAACATTTTCCATAGTTCTAAAGAAATCGTCAGGTGTTGGATGTTTGAAAGCCCATCTGTCTATATAAGTCCTGAAAGCTTTATCGAAAACTTCTTTACCTAAAATATATTCTCTAAGCATTGTTAGTCCTGCTCCGGGTTTGTAATACGCCAAAAAACCGAGATTTTTTTCTTTCAAATTGTCTGGAGTAGACATTACCGGTTCCAATGAGTCATTATAAAAGAAAAATGTCATTTGTTGGCTTTTTTGTGGGTGATAATATTCGCCTTTGTTGAATGCTTGTGTAGAAATATCATTAATAAATGTATTAAAACCTTCATCTTGCCAAGCATTTTGTCTTTCGTTGGAACCTACAATCATCGGAAACCAAGTGTGCCCAAACTCATGATCGGTTACTCCCCAAAGACTGGCTCCTTTTGAGTTCATGTGGCAAAAAACTATCCCCGGATATTCCATTCCGCCTTCGTTTCCGGCAACATTTACCGCAGCAGGATATGGATATTCAAACCATTGTTTGGAGTAATGTTCAATAGCTGCTTTGGTGTATTCCGTTGATCTTTCCCAAGCATTTCCACCATTACTTTCTACTGGATAGGCAGATATAGCCAAAGATTTTTTACCAGACGGAAGATCAATTTTTGCAGCATCCAAAATAAAAGCTGGTGATGAAGACCAAGCGAAATCTCTGGAATTATCAATCCTAAATTTCCAAGTTTTTGTTCCGTTAGTATTTTTAGAAGCAGAATTCACTTCGTCAGCAGAACGGATTATTATTGTTTTGTCCGAAGTTCTGGCATCGTTCCATTTTTTTACCTGTTCTTTGGTATAAACTTCTTTTTCATTTAATAATTCACCTGATGCCACTACAAAATGATTTGATGGAACTGTAAGTGAAACATTGAATTTTCCATATTCCAAATAAAACTCACCGGCACCAAGATAAGGTAAGGTATTCCAGCCCAAAACATCGTCATAGACACACATTCTAGGATACCATTGTGCTACTGTATATATTTTTCCATTTTTAGTTTCCTGTACTCCCATACGATCCGAACCATAATTAGGCGATACAAAAGAGTAATCTATTTTTATTTTGATGACACCACCTTTGGCTTTCAGTTCCGAAGGTAAGTCAATTTGCATTCGGGTATCAGAAACTCGGTACTGTACTTTTTTTCCATCTACAGAAATAGATTTTATAGAATAACCACCGTCAAAATCCTGACCTTTTGCTCCGTTTCTACTTCCAGACATTGGCACAACAGCATTTCCACGAGAGTCTTTGGCAAAAAGATTTTGATCCATCTGTAACCAAACAAAATTCATAGTGTCAAAACTATTGTTGGTGTAGATAATTTCTTGTGAACCGGTAATTTCGTTTTTTTCCTCATTCAAAGATGCTGAAATATTGTAATCTGCACGGTTTTGCCAATAATTATGTCCAGGTTTCCCACTTGCTGTACGGGTTTCTGTGGCGTTCTTGGTATAAAAAGGTTTGAAAGCCTCATTGTAATCATACTTTGGTTTTTCTTGTGCAGTGATGAGGGTTATAGAACCCGAAAACATCAATGCAGCGGAAAAAATATTTATAAAATGCTGTTTCATAATACTTTGTTGATGGTTGTTTTTTGTTTAGAGTTTAAATTTTCTGATTTTTTTATTTCAATCAATAAAAGTATAATTATTTCAAATATAAAATTGATTTTTGTTCGATTTTTTTTTCATTATTGAGAGGTTGCAATAGTATAAGTTCGGTAATACATTTTTAAAATAATATCTTTGTGGAAAATTCATTCATTAAAAAAATAAATAACCATGGAAAAAACCTTGGAACAGCATATTTCTGAAATTCTAGACCTTCTATCAAAAGATGAAAACACTAAATCTGATTACCAAAAAGCGGTGTCAATCTATGAGTTCGGAGCGGTACAAAAGCTAAGTCAAGGCGAGGATTTTTTCGAAATATTAGTTGCAGATGGTAAAAAAGACTTCAAAATCTCCTATGATTTGAATGAGAAACTAGCAGGAGATTGCGGTTGCAAATCCAAAAACTGGTGCAAACACAGAATTGCAGGGCTGTTACTAATCCAACAAGTTTTGGAAACACCCATAGATTTGCCCCAAGAAGGAAAAGTCTATACCAAAGAAGGAATGGTTAGGAGAGTGTTGAATGAAAGAAAACAAAGGGCAAAAAAAAGTAAATACAATATCCGATATTCCACAAATATACATGGCGAACATCTTTTGTTCAATGAAAAATCGGAACGCTACAAAATTACCATCAGAGATTTGGAAAACCAAATAGGTTATTGCTCCTGCAAGGATTTTCAAACCAACAAATTAGGAACTTGCAAACATTTGTTCTATATTTTTGATGATATAAAATCTCAAAAAAAACAAAAATTTTCCAAACAAGAATTTCCTTTTATTGATGTTTTTTGCGACCCTATCAATGATAATCGGATTACCTATTTTTATCCGAAAGCTCTACCCAAAGAAGAAGCAAAATTGATTAATGCTTACTTTGGAAAATCAAAATTCTTAACAAAAAGTAAAGAAAAAACATTCTTAAATTTTATAAAAGAAGCAGTTGAATTTAAGAAAATCATTATCCGCACCGAGGTTTTGGACAAAATGGAAAATATTTATGACCAAGAACTTCTTCGTTACAAAAAAGAAAATACCGTTTTGGATTTTTCTTCCATCAAAGCCGAACTTTATCCTTATCAAAAAGAAGGAATAGAATTTTCAACATTTAGAAAAGGTGCTATAATTGCCGATGAAATGGGACTAGGTAAAACTTTACAAGCTATCGGTACTGCGGTTTTCAAAAAAGAAATTTTCGGTTTCCAAAAAACGCTTATCATCTGTCCTGCATCTTTGAAATCCCAATGGAAAAAAGAAATTGAAAAATTCACTTCAGAAAAAGCCGTTATTGCCGAAGGAAACGCTTTCCAAAGGGAAAATATCTATCTACAGAACGATACTTATTTTACCATCATCAACTATGAAACTGTACTCAGAGACCGATTGGAGATAGACAGAGGTAATTTTGATTTTATTATTTTAGATGAAGCCCAAAGAATAAAAAATTATGAAACCATAACTGCCAATGCCATAAAAAAGTTGAAAAGAAACCACAGTTTGGTCATTACAGGAACTCCAATTGAAAACAAATTGGTGGATTTATATTCTATCGTAGGTTTTACAGATCCTCATTTGCTATCGCCACTTTGGGAGTTTTCTTATCAACATTGTTATTTTGCCAAAAATGATACGGATAAAATTACAGGCTATTACAATTTGCAGGAACTGAAAGAAAAACTAAAACCTATATTGCTGCGAAGGGTAAAATCCGAGGTTATAGACCAGCTGAACAAAGTGAGTCAGAAAAATATTTTTGTAGAAATGCACCCTCAACAGCAAGAGTATCATGCTAGTTATGCACAAGCTATCGGAAGGATTTTGACAAAGAAAATAAAAACACCTTTTGATATGCAAAAGCTGGGAATGCTCTTGCAAAATATGAGAATGGTCTGTAATTCAACTTTTTTGGTTGACAAAGAAACCCATTTTTCACCCAAATTACAGATGTTAGAAGAAATTTTGTTCGATCAATTGGATTTGAAAAACAACGACCGTAAAATCCTCATTTTCTCAGAATGGACAACCATGAACCAAATTATCGGGAAATTCCTTGTAGAAAATGGTATTGGCTATACCGAACTCAACGGGAAAGTTCCGGTGCCGAAACGAAAATTTATTATCCAGGAGTTTGAAGAAAATCCAAAATGTAGAGTTTTTCTTTCCACAGAAGCCGGAGGTGCGGGTCTCAATCTACAAATGGCAGATACGGTCATCAATTTCGAACTTCCTTGGAATCCTGCAAAGAAAAATCAACGCATCGGAAGGATTGATAGATTAGGACAGAAAAATACCAATCTTACAGTCATCAACCTGATTACTCAAGATTCCATAGAACTGAAAATAGCCTCCGGAATTGCTGTAAAACAAGACTTGTTCGACAATGTTTTAAATGAAAAAAACACCGAAGATTTTGTAGATTTCTCGGAAAAAGGAAGAGCCCAGTTTTTACAACAACTTCAAGATGCCATTGCAGGTTTTGACCAAAGCTATAACGATGAAAATCCAATAGAAAATAAGGTAGAAGAAAATGTTCTTATTTTTGAAGAGGAAGAAAAAGAAGAACAAAAAGCAGAAAAAATTGCTACAAAAGAAAGAATAAAGAAAATCGAAGAAATGGAAACCGTCATGAACAAAGGAATGGAATTTCTGTCTGGACTTTTCAAGATGAGTACCGGAAACGAGCTTACCTCCAAAGACAACAAAATAGAAATAGACCACGAAACAGGTGAAGTAGTCATGAGATTCAAAATTGATTTTTAGAAATTTATTTTCATAGAAGCAATTTTTTTAATGCAAAAACTCATAATTTTACAAAATGAAAGAAATAGAAAGCAAAGAAGATATACGATTTTTAGTGGATACATTTTATAGCAAGGTTGTAAAATCAGAAATTGGATTTTTTTTTGATGATATTGCAAAAATAAATTGGGCAAAACATTTGCCCAATATGTACGATTTTTGGAGTACACTCTTATTTGGAGAAGTAGCATACAAGGGAAATCCAATGGCTGTGCATTTCCCCATCAACGAAATTGTAGCGATGGAAAAACACCATTTTGATATTTGGATAAAACTATGGACAACTACTGTGAATGAAAATTTTGAGGGAGAAATAGCAAATTTAGCAATCTACAAAGCTAATAATATAGCACAACTGATGGCTTATAAAATGGAAATGGCAAGGAGAATGTAGCGTATGTTATCTTTTTCTCTTTCTTACTTCTTACCACTCACCACTTTCACGGATTTTTATTTGGGCACCTTATCCGCCCTCCGTTCCCGCTTTTTTGTTCCGTTTCACTCCACAAAAAGAGCTCCACTCAGGTCGGGGTGCAAATTCTCGATAAAACAACAGGTTTAGGTTATTAAGTTATGAGGTTATGAAGTTATGAGGTTATGAGGTTATGAAATTATGGTGTTATGGTGTTATGATGTTATGAAGTTATAAAGTTATGAGATTATAAATAATTAGAATTACGAAAATGCCACGAAGTGGCAATATAACATAGCCTAGGGCAACGCCCTAGGGAAATATCATAGCCTAGGGCAACGCCCTAGGGAAAATTAGGGCAACGCCCTAGGAAAATATCATAGCCTTTGGCAACGCCCTAGGAAAATATAATCCAACCTAGTGCATCGCCTTATGAATCATTCGTCTAATGCCACGCAAGCTATCTAACCTCTTATCTCTAATTTATAATCTCGTCTTGTGACGAGACAAGTTATCTAGTTTCTAGTTTCTAATCTCTAATTTCTAGTTTCTAATTTCTAGTTTCTAATCTCTAATTTCTAACTTCTAAAAAAAACACCGCAAAACCAACGAGTTAAGCATAAAACAAAAAAAATATCACAAAAACATTTGGTAGGATAAAAAAACTTACTACTTTTGCAGTCCCAAACAGAG
>JAFDZJ010000290.1 GCA_018266965.1 Bacteroidota bacterium | reverse complement strand
TATCATGATAGGTTAATCCAAATCTATCACAAAGGATTTTTTTGGTATGTCTTCCCTTGTACATATAGAGTGATTGTTTCATTTCCAAACTTTTCATGAGCATATTTTCAAATCCTCCTTCTATGTCATAATTCAACAAATAACTCAAAAAGAAATTGGAAATCGCTTTGGTAGTAGTCCTAGGCATTTTGGAAGTGAGATTGGGCAATCCACAGTGGATTACGCCATGTTTTATAAAATAAGGGTCGCTTTGCGTTGTTAATTCCGAGGTTTCTATTACTTTTCCATTGTCTATGGTAACATCTATTATCACACTGCCTTTTTTCATTTTCATAATCATTTCTTCGGATACTACTGGAGAAAAATTAAGCCTAGGTAGGCAACCTATTACCACATCGGCTCTTCTAAGGCTTTTGGTCAGTTCTTTTGGATCCAATATAGAAGTTGGAACTCTATTGTCCACCAAAGAGTGTAATCTTCGGAGTTTGGATAGCGAATTATCAAACACTTTTACACTTGCACCTAGTCCAACAGCAGCTTTTGTGGCAAATTCTCCAACAATCCCAGCACCTATTATTACTACTTCCGTAGGTCTAACTCCTGTAATTCCACCGAGCATCAAACCATTGGAAAGTGCCAACAATTCCGATGCGTATAGTATAGAAATATTTCCTGCAATCTCTCCAATCAGCCTTACCAAAGCCTGTTGTTTGTATTCGTCTAATATAAATTCAAAAGCTATGGCATTTACTTTTTTTTCTGCCAAACTCTCAAAATACACTTTATCTCGAAGGTTAATTTGCAAAGCAGAAACCAAGTAAGTATTTGGCTTGAAGTATTCTATCTCTTCCAAAGTTGGTGGATTGACCTTCAATACCATATTTTGTTGGAAAGCAGTTGCAGCATCCTGAACTATAGTTGCTCCAACTTCGGAGTATTGCAAATCGGTATAGAAAGAACCAGACCCTGCACCTGTTTCTATATATATAGCATGTCCTTGTCCTACTAACACTTGTACAGCATCAGGAGTAATACAAGTCCTTCTCTCGTTGAGGCAAGTTTCTTTTGGAATACCTATACTGAATTTATTTCCTTTTTTCAGTACTTCTAATTTTTCTTCTTTGGGAATTAATTCCGTTTCAGAAAATGGGGTAAAAACATTGGTAGTACTCATGATAATTGGTTGTTCGTAAAATTGAAATACAAAGATAGTGAAGTTTGGAATTTATTGATTAACAAAAACCGAGTATATTTTTTCTTTGTTTTAAATTATTGAAACTCTATCACTCTTTTGCTACCATCATTTTCTATGGACATCTCATGATATCCAAGATATGCCAACTCATCTTGATAGATTTCCGGCCACTCAATAATACAGAAATAGGAAGATTCCAAATATTCCTCTATGCCAATATCTAGTACCTCATCAATATCTTTCATCCTATACAAATCGAAATGAAACACATTACCATTTGGAGTATGATACTCATTTACAATTGCATAAGTTGGAGAAGAAACCACATCTGTACTTCCAAATTTCTTTAGAAGAAACTGGGTAAATGTTGTTTTACCTGCTCCCAAATTACCTTTTAGTAAAAGAATTTTATGTTGGAAAGCTGGAAAAATTTCATCTACAACTTCTTGCCAATCTTGTACTTTATCAATAGTAAATTTCATACTTTTCCGAAAATTGATTTATATGCAAAAATAAGGATATTAATAAAACAAAAAAAATCCTGGAAAATCCAGGATTTGCAATATAATTCTCTAATGGTTATTTGAAAAGATATTTCACTCCAAAAGTTACGCTACTCAAATTCAAACCGAAACCAAAGTCATCAGTACTTTTTCCTCCTTCTGGTTTATAAGAATTGTAACCAAATCTTCCGATAGTAGTTTCGAAAGTCCAGCTGCTATTAACGATATAGTCCAAACCTGGTCTTACATTTACCCCATAAGCAGAATAGTTAGCAGTTGTTGAAGGCACACCAGTTAATTCATTTTTAACTTTTCCAAATGCCAAAGGCACATCAATTTGTCCGAAAATATATAATTTGTCACCTAGACTCCAATATTTTCTTGCAAATGGCATAACTACGAAAGCTCCATCAGTATTTTTTGCTGTAGAAGATCCCACAGTATGTTCGGAAATTGTAGTTTGATACCCCAAAGCACCACCGATAGCAACAGTTGGGGAAATAAATGTACCAACTGCTGGTAAAACAGCAAATTTGTCTTGGGAAGCATTGGTATTGTTATCAACAGTACGGTTATACTCTACTTGTCCAGTAACAAAAGAAACTCCTTTCAAACCTTCTGATTGTGCAGATGCCAATCCAAAAACTGCAATACTTGCAGCCATTAATAATTTTTTCATTGTTTTATTATCTTAAAATTTTATTAAACAAAGGTAAAAGGATTTGGAAAAATTAAAAATGACGAAAATCAGCAAACTGTTTTTTAGAATGATTATAAATAACACTCTAAATAGAAAAAAACCACCCTTTGGAGGTGGTTTGAAGTTTTCGTTGAATATTAATTCTTATTTCAAGAAAATAGAATATCCTAGGTTTACAGCAGAAAATGAACTTCCATTTTTAGACAAACCTTGGTATCCTAAAGTAACTTCTCCGTTACCAATAGTATAACCAACTTTTGGTTGGTAATAGAAACCAGAGT
>JAFDZJ010000028.1 GCA_018266965.1 Bacteroidota bacterium | reverse complement strand
TGAGCCAAGCCAATTCTTCTTTTTCTAAAACTTTCGTTAGTGCTTTTTTACGCAAATAGTAAATCGTCCAATCGTAGGGAATTAATTTCCCATTAGAAACTAATTCTGGTTGATGAATTCTGAACTCTTCCAACATTTCTTGAAACGATTTTTTGAAAATAAATTCAGTGTTATGGTATGCTAACTTTGGTTCAGTTTCTTCTTTAAATTTCCCAAATCGTTTTGTAAAATCAATTTGTGAAGCAAAATGTTCAGGTAAAAAATCTAATACATTCAACACACGATGCAGTCGCTCTCTTCTTAAAAGGTTTCTTTCTCTCAATCGTCTAATTCCTCTGAAATTTGTTCTATCGGCAGTTTTGGATATTTTAGAGCCTTCTGCAAATTTTCCCATTTCACCTGCATCCATCGGAATTATCCTACTTCCCATGCCAAGTATTTTACCTTCTTTATTGTCGAAATTTTGTTCGATTAACGCCCACCCAATCGAGTTGGTCCCCAAGTCTAGTCCTAAAATTTTATTTCCCATGTTTTTTTATTTTTTAAATTTTCCTTAAAAATAAGAAAAATATTTGTTTGTTATTAAAAAATTCTTAAATTAGCCTAAATTTTGAAAGCAATTCACAATAAGGATTATTCCGTTGTGAAAACATTCAAGGCGGGGCAACTCGCCTTTTTGTTTTTGAAATATTCTTGTTTGTTTTACTTCTTCCAATCTTCGGACAAAACTGCAATTGAAATATTAAAAGGTGTGATGAAACTTTTAATACCTCTGCCTCTTTGTATTCGGAGTTTTTTCACAAAAGCTTTTGGGTTACATTAGGTTTACAAAAAAGAAATTTAAAAATTTAGTACCTTATCTAACTTCGGATATTTCACTATTTTTCCCTACCACAAATTCCAAAATTTAATTATAAAAATAATACGCTGAAATATAGTGGTATATGTAGAATTATTTGTAAATTTGCACCTGCTTTTTGTGGGTAAGGATTGAGAAAGCAAAACAACAACCATTAACAACTTCTTTCGTTTGTTAGTCCATAGTCATTCAGTCCATTAATAAAACGGAGAATACAAATTTTTTATAATTATGTCTGAAATTAAAGACGAGGTTTTAGTAAACCAAAATGTAGCACCTGAACAATTTGACTGGGATTCTTTCGAGTCAGGACTAGATGCTGAAGCAAGAAAAGAAAAATCCGATTTGGAAGAAATCTACAACGGTTCTCTTAACAATTTGGACGACAATGATGTACTCGTAGGAAAAGTGGTAAGACTTACCGACAAAGAAGCTATCGTGGACATCAACTTCAAGTCCGAGGGTGTAATCTCCCTAAACGAGTTCCGTTACCAACCAGACCTAAAAGTAGGTGATGAGGTAGAAGTAATGGTGGATAGAAGAGAAGACAAGTCCGGACAATTGCAACTTTCTCACAAAAAAGCCAGAACACTAAAAGCTTGGGACAAAGTAAACGAACTACACGACTCTGGAGAGGTAGTGAACGGTTTCGTGAAATCCAGAACCAAAGGTGGTATGATTGTAGATGTACACGGTATCGAAGCTTTCTTGCCAGGTTCCCAAATCGATGTGAAACCTATCAAAGATTACGATCAGTTTGTAGGAAAAACAATGGAATTCAAAGTAGTGAAAATCAACCCAGAATTCAAAAATGTTGTTGTATCTCACAAAGCACTTATCGAAGCGGATATCGAAGATCAGAAAAAAGAAATTATCGCACAACTAGAAAAAGGACAAGTATTGGAAGGAACTGTTAAAAACATTACTTCTTACGGTGTATTCGTAGATCTAGGTGGTGTTGATGGACTTATCCATATCACAGACCTTTCTTGGTCTAGAGTAAATCACCCATCCGAAATATTGGAAGATGGACAAGTGGTAAAAGTGGTAATCCTAGATTTCGACGACGAGAAAACAAGAATCCAATTGGGTATGAAACAATTGGAAGCTCATCCTTGGGATGCTCTTTCTGCTGACCTAAAAGTTGGAGACAAAGTAAAAGGAAAAGTTGTGGTATTGGCTGACTATGGTGCATTTGTAGAAATAGCTCCAGGTGTAGAAGGACTAATCCATGTATCCGAAATGTCTTGGAGTACACACCTAAGATCCGCAGGAGATTTTGTAAAAGTTGGTGATGAAGTAGATGCTGTAGTACTAACTTTGGATAGAGAAGATAGAAAAATCTCTCTTGGTATGAAACAACTTTCCGAAGATCCTTGGAAAAATATCGCTGAAAAATATCCTCTTGGTTCCAAACATGTTGGTTCGGTAAGAAACTTTACTAACTTTGGTGTTTTTGTAGAGCTAGAAGAAGGTATCGACGGTCTTGTTTATATTTCCGACCTTTCTTGGACTAAAAAAATCAAGCACCCATCAGAATTTTGTGCTGTTGGCGACAAGCTAGATGTTGTAGTACTAGAATTGGATACAGAAGCTAGAAGAATATCTTTGGGACACAAACAATTGTCAGAAAACCCTTGGGACAAATTCGAAACTAAATATGCCGAAGGAACTGTACATACAGGAACTGCTATTGATGTTTTCGACAAAGGTGCTTCTGTACAATTTGAAGATGCTGAAGTTGAAGCTTTCTGCCCATCTAGATTACTAGAAAAAGAAGACGGTACAAAAGTGAAAAAAGGTGAAGAAATTGCTTTCAAAGTAATCGAGTTCAACAAAGAATTCAAGAGAGTAGTAGTTTCTCACACTGGACTTTTCCGTGACGAGGAAAGAAAGAATGTAAAAGAAGCTAGTACTGCAAAACCTACTGCAACTTCTGGCGACGAAAGAACTACACTAGGTGATCTAGATGTTCTTGCTGAATTGAAAAAGAAAATGGACGGAGGAAAATAATCCATTCTTATTTCTATAAAATTGAAGCCATCGGATTTCCGATGGCTTTTTTGTTGTTTGTTTTATGCTACAATTATTCCCCTATAATTCAGGAATTTTGGTTTCGTTAAATTCCATTAGCAATTTCTCAAATACTTTTTCTACTGGCAATATGCTATCAATAAGTGCAGAACATTGTCCTATCTCCAATTCTCCTTCTTCCAAATCTCCTTGGAACATTCCTTTTTTTGCTCTTGCTCTTCCGAGTGCGGTTTTCAATTCGTCTGGATTTCTTCCGGAATTGTAGATGTTTTCCAAATCCTGAAAAAATTTATTTTTCACTAATCTTACTGGTGCTAATTCTTTCAGTGTAAGATGGGTGTCGCCTTCTTGCAGTTGCGTGATTTTTTCTTTCCAATTGTTATGAGAACTGGCTTCTTCTGTTGCTGCAAATCTGGAACCTATCTGTACGCCATCTGCACCCAATATCATAGCAGCTTTTATTTGGGAACCTAGCGATATTCCTCCTGCTGCTATCAATGGTTTGGAGATATGTTTTCGCACATTAGGGATTAGGCAAAGTGTTGTGGTTTCGTCTCGACCATTGTGTCCACCAGCTTCAAAACCCTCTGCAACAATTGCATCAACACCTGCATTTTCGCATTTTATGGCAAACTGCGTGGAAGATACCACATGTCCAACTATCAATCCTTCTTTTTGTAGCGTTTCGGTATAAGTTTTTGGATTTCCTGCGGAAGTGAAAACAATTTTCACATCTTCTTCCAATATTATTTGGATAATTTCTTCCACATTAGGATAGAGCATAGGTATATTTACGCCAAAAGGTTTGTTGGTAGCCGCTTTGCATTTTTGGATATTTTCTCGTAATATGTCCGGATACATACTACCAGCACCAATCAATCCAAGTCCACCACAATTGGATACTGCTGATGCCAATCTCCAACCGGAATGCCAAATCATTCCTCCTTGTATAATGGGATATTGTATTTGGAAAAGTTTTTTTATTTTGTTTTCTTGCATAGTCATTTGTTTTTTGGCGAATCCAAAATCTATAAAATTACTCATGTGGGTAAAGTTAATAAATAAATGATGGAATAAAAAAAATCCTCAAAAAAAATTGAGGACTTTTAAATATTTTAAAAAAAATTATTTTGTAATAGATTGTTTTTTCCAATCGGTTTTGAAATTACAATCTTTGTATCTTTTATCAATAGAGATAAATACATGTGGTAGTTCTGTATTGATCCATTTTTCCACTATATTTCCTTTCTTTTGGTTGAGAGCCATTTGTTTTATCCTGTCGAAATCAGTAGCCAATTCCAACTTGTGTGCTGGGATTACATCAATCACTTTTACTAGTGCTACTGCTTTTCTTTGGTTCAGGTCATCTTCAAAAACATCTGTCATATCTCCTTTGTTGAGTCCTGCAATGTGATAGCCCAAAGTAGGAGGTAGGCTAAGTTTTTCTATTTTGTCGCCACCTTCATCTGCCATTATTCCCCCGTTGAATTTCGTTCTTTTGTCATCGGAGTATTTGAAAGCAGCTTCTTTGAAAGATATTTTTCCTTCTTCAATTTTTTGTTTTATTTTTTCTAATTCCTTTCTG
>JAFDZJ010000289.1 GCA_018266965.1 Bacteroidota bacterium | reverse complement strand
CCCTTGTTGTATGCATGTAGCTCTTACATCCATCTGTCTTTCAAATGGAAAAAATTGTCCGTCTGTGTATTAATGTCTTGGTAAAATGTCAATGCGAAATATTTTGAACTGTCTTGCAATGATTTTATAAAAAACCTTTGTCAATTACTTTCAGCTCGGTTAATGTATTGTCTCGTCAATGGCTTGAATTTATTTCTATGTCGCAAAATTACAAATGCAAAACCTTGTCTTGTCAAAATAGCAAAAAACAAAAAATTAATTCCTGACCAGTTTTCATACTATTCTGAAGAGAAAAGTTCTTTGCGAAATTGAAATCATTTTTTAGTGTGTTATTGTTTCCAATTATTTCTGCGAACTTTCAACTTATAGATGCCAAACTAATGTTGTTAAAAAATAAATATCAATGCCTTGTCTAGACAAATAATTCAAATAACTGATAAAAAAATGTCAAAGCGATTCATGCAAACTCATAAATATTCTTTCTTTCAAATGCTATGTCAATGTATTTATAAAATTTGTTGAAATATTCATTTCATAATACTGAAAAAAATTTAGAAAGAAAAATATTCCTGTCCCTTTACTGCAATGAAGAAAAAAGAAGCTTAAACGGCTATTGCATACAACGGTTCGGGTATTGCCGAAGGCGGGGTGTTTCAGCACTACTGTTGATTTGAAAAACTAATGTTCGGTTAAGCACAAAAGTGTCATAGAAGCACTTCACCCCCGCTTTTGGCAATACCTTGTTAGCGGTTCGTGCTTCTGTCGTCCATGTCAAGTTACGCTGTCCAGTTAAGGTCTGCAATAAACTGTTTGATTGCTTGTCTGTTTTGGGTTGTGCGGCTGCGAAAAAATAAAAACACCGAAGGGTGGGAGAAAAAAAATTTGAATTTCTTCTCGGGTAGGAGAAAAGCACACTCTTTTGCAAGCTTTGGTCTGTGACTTGGCTTGTGCGGCTTGCAAATGTGTGTGCTTTTGTGTGTCGGCTTTTAGATTTCATCACCTTGTTTTAAATAATAACCGACTACATTCAAACTTTCATCTTTCCGATAGTATTCTGCATCTTGAAGTTTTACTTGGTTCAGTCGTTTTATCTTAGTCATAAAGCTATTGTCCTTCTGTTTCATTACCTGAACACCTTTTGTTGTTCTACTTCCAACTGGATTTATTTTGCTTGTATTAAACAAAACTACTTTATTAATGCTGCTAAGTGCGACTAAGTCAATATCGTTCTCAATATGCTCAATAAAAATCAATTTTGATTCATCACTAAAAGCATTTTTAAGTTTCTTTCGGTTGTGTTCAGTTTGAAACGCTGTCATTGAAATTTTACCTGCCTTTCCATTTTGAAAGGCTACTATCAAATAACCTGAATAGTTTTTTGTTCCAGCGAAGTAGATAGGTTTTTCTCCTTCTTCAAATTCAATTTGTGAAATGACTTGCGATTGACTTGTCAATCCTCTATTTGCAACTTTGTAAACATTGTGCTGCGAAGTGAAAACTAAAATTTCAGGAAATGAAAGCAAGTCGGTTGCTGTTTTCATTTTAGTTGGCTGCTCTATATGATTCGTAAAAGTCATTGCAACTTGGCTTTCAGTTCTAAACAAATCTGGTTGCTCAACTTTCTTGTTGCTCGCAACCGTTTGCCTTTTAGTTTCGGGCTGAACTGTTTCAACAACTTCAATAATAATTTCCTCTTGTCCGCTGTGTTGATGATTATTATTAATTGGCGTCTCTTCCTTTTGAATATCGTTTGCACTAAGAAGTTTCCAAAGTGGTTCCAATGCTTTTTTGCGATTAGAATAATATTCCCCGCCTCTTACTCGGAAAAACTGCCATCCGCATCTTTCTAAAACTTTCTGGCGCATTAAATCATTTGTGAATTGCTCTGCACCGTGATATTTATCTCCGTCACATTCTATTGCTATTTTTATTCCGTTTGATAACAGTGCAACTAAATCAATCCTGTATCTTCCTTTTGCAACTTCGTATTGAGGAATCACACTGTAGTTATTTGTAACAATGTCGTTGTAAACATCAACCTCAAACCAACTTTCAAATGGTTCGGGTTGCGTTCCCAATGTTCTCTCAAAGGTTCTTTGCGGTGGGATTGGTTGCGGTTTGTAATTAAGGAAATGGTCGAGCAACTTGTAACGCAAATCATTTGTGTTACTCAAATCATCTAAGAGCACAGAATGAAAAAGCCAAACTTGTTCTTTTGCTCTGCTGACTGCAACATTAAATCTTCTTTCATCTTCGGGTCTTGTCAATGCAGCTCTGTTGTGATTGTGTGAAGTTACCAAACTTAAAAACATGATGTCTCTTTCATCACCTTGAAAACTTGCGGATGTTCCGCAAACTATTCCCCGCTTCTTAAATTCAACTTCACCGATTTTTTTAATAATCAAACTTTCAATTATAGTAGCTTGCTTGTTGCCTTGTAAACCGATTACGCCAAAAGATTTCCCTTTGTAGTTTTCATCATCAATAAGTTCAGCGATTTTATTTGCGATTGCTTCCGCCTCAACTCTATTTGTGATGTTCTGATATGTTCCGTCAACATAACCACTTTGACAATACACTGTCTTCAATGGTTCAATTCTGTTTTCAGAATATTGTTTTAGTGGATATAAACCTTTTCCGTCTGGTGCATAAAAATATTTGTTGCAGAACTCAATTATTTCAGGCATACATCTGAAATGCTCACGCAATACAGTCATTCCATTGCAAAACCTTTTTGCATGGTCAAAGAAACTAAACTCCGTTCCGTAGTAGTTCGCAAAAGGAATGTTTTGTAGGTGTCTGTTAATATGCGGTGTCATTGTGTTTGCATCCACACCTACATACTCTGGAGAAGTTTGTTTGTCGTCTCCTACAATGATTATGTTTTTGGAAATGTAAAGAAGGAATATTGCATCAGCACCCAGTTGGCTTGCTTCATCAATAATTACATAGTCATACATTCCCTGTTCGGGATTTATTGTTTCAGCAACTTTGTAAAGAGGCATTACCCAACAAGGAACGGAATCTTTGCATTTCTCCATTTGATGCTGTGCTTCCTTCCGAAATTTCAAAGCTCTTTTTCCTGTTCCTGTCTTTCCAATTTTCTTTACTGCTTGCACCCACGCCTGTAAATGCTGACGCAACAAGAAATTTTTATTTAGTCCATCTAACACACTAAGCCAAGCTTTCTTTGAGGCGATTGTAGAAATTAGTTTTTCCTCATGCCGTTCAAGGTCTGATAACTTTACAGTAAGTTTTGTTTCGTAATCTTCTGCTAATAATTTTTCAATTTCAGCAAAAGCATGTTTGAAGTGAATTGCATTTTCAAGTTGTTTGAAATTAGAAAACTGAAATGAGTTTTCTAAAATCTCTCTTACAAGTGTCGGCAAATGTCTGTGAAGGTTGTCCTGAAGTTTTTTATAGTTGTTGTATTTTTCCTTCTGTGAATTCAAAGTGTCAATTTCAGAAAGATGCTGTTCGTATTTTTCTGTGTCAATGTTTGCAACAGTTTTAATTATTGTCGTTGCAATTGGATGAATATTTTGAATTGAAAGATGATTATTTGCTTCAATAATTTTTGCCTTAAATGCTCTTGCTTGTGCAAGCAGAAAATTGTAATCAGTTTCTTCAATTAAACCGTGAACATTGGCACTTCCGTAATCTTGAATTCTTACTGATGAAATTGATTCTATCTGTGCTTTAATTTTGTTTGCTTCTGAAAGCAAACTGATTAAACCTTCTGTATCCTCTTTGAATTGTCGGTAAAACTTTGCTTTGTCTGAATAGGATTTTGAATTTCCGTTTGGCTCTAATTCCCAAATGGTTTTTAGTTCTTCAAAATCCTGTTTAGTTTTTATGTCAGCCAATACAGTTTTAAACTCCTGTTCTGTATCACAATCGCTACCGTTTACTTGAACACCTTGAATAAAATACTTTCGTTGCTTCACATTTGCAGGAGCAAGCGGATTATTGAAAACAGAAAGTAATCCTCTCAATTTTTTTCCCTCACTCAATAACTGCAAAAGAAATTCTGCATCACTCTTTATCTGTATTAAACTTTTGTCACTAGGATATTTTATTTCAACACTTCTGTCAAACTGTTTTAGTTTCTCTTCTGGTAGTTCGGCTAATGTGTTTGCTGTTCGTGAAAGCTTGTCTTTCCAAATAAAAAGATTGTTGCGATAATCACTTATGAGTTTTGCCTTGAAAGGCAAAATATTGTTTTCAATTTCTGAAAACAATTTATGCAGTGATTGCAAATGCTTTTTTAATTCAGGATAATCCTTACAGTTGATAGAGATGTGCTCGTCCTTGTAAGAATATTTTTGAACTAAATTATTCGCAATTTTGCGATACTCTTTAAGTTCTGAAAGCGAAAGAAGTTTTTCCTTTTGCGGAATTGTGAAGTTGAAAACGCTGCAATCAATACTTTGGTAATGCCTTGTAAGTGAATTGAAGTTTTCAATGTCTGTCAGCAAATCAATTTTGCTGATGTCGGTAAATTCATCTTTGAACCAAGCGAAAGTGGAAAGTTCCTTTTCAATTCGTTCTGCAATTTCTGAAAGTGTTCCTTGATAAATACGATTTATGTTTTGTCGCCTTGTTGTTTTCTCTTTTACTTTCAGCCACTCGTTTTTTGTGTTCGCTTTTTGTTCTTTCAGCAAAGACAGTTCTATTTCCCTTTCTTCAATTTCTTTTTTGTAACCGTCAAGATTTGTAATTCTTGAAAGTTCATCATTGATTGCGTTCACACTTGCATCAAGGTCTTGAATAGAAGTAGAATCACCACTCAAAAGATTTACAGTTAGGTTTTGAAAATCCTTTGGCAATTGGTTTTTCAAAACTTCCAATGCTCTTTTCGTGTAAGCGGTAACTAAAACTTTTTTGCCATTTGCTAAAAGGTGGCAAATCAAATTTGCAATGGTGTGGGATTTCCCTGTTCCTGGTGGTCCCTGAACCAACACTTTATTATTTCGTCTTGCTTTCTCTATGATTTCAATTTGCTCATCATTGTATTTCTTCGGGAAGTAAATTGTTTCATCACTAAACGAACCTGAACTTTCATTTTCGGAATCGCTTGGAAAATCTTCTGGGCTTTGCAAATAACCAATGATGTCATTTATTGAAGGAATGTCTATTGAATCATTTGCTGTGCTTATGTTCTCTATTATTTTTTCATAGAGTGCTGTGAAACTTCTTGTGTTTCTTTTTCTCAATAGCAAAGCTGGTGCGAAAAAAACCGTAGGTTTTTTCGCAACTTCTTTTGCCTTTGCTAAATCATCTTTTGATTGTCCGTCTGTCCTTATTCTGTCAGCAAAAATTTGAATTGCTTCTTTAATCTGATTATCAAACGGACTGTCTGTAATATTTTTCTCTTTCAGAAATTCAGCAACTTTTTTCTCTGCTTCAATGATGTCTGCTGAATCAAATTGCTCAAACAAATCAAGTATTGCCTCTGTTTCAATTTGTATTTCGTTCTCAATGCTTGGAGAAACTTTTACAAAAGATTCTCTCGCTGAAAATTCAAAAGTGATTTCTGCTTTTGATGTGAGAATGTGTCTGCAAATTATAGGACTATTTGCATCCTCTTGAAAATGCAAAAGTCCAACACCAACAATTAATTCAAATTCTTCTCCGAACTGTTGGGCTTTGTTGTAAATGCTGAAAAGGTGCTTGTATGTCTTGCTTTGCTTTTCATACTCCGCTAGTTTTGCTTTATAACTTTCAAGTTCTTTATTGTAAAGTTCCAAATCATCAATCCATTTGTTATTGAGATATGTTTGAAACTCTGCTTCAATTTCTGGCTTGTCTGTTAAAGAGATTGTCTTGCCGCTTTTAATTACTGTGTCTTTCAAAATCGGTGTTCCGTTTTCGTCAGTCAAACTTTCCTTAACAATCCAGTCGGTAAGCGTTTCACTTAACTTCGGGAATGTTGGTTCTTGCGGTTCGCCTTTCGGCTTGGTAATCTTCAACCAGTAGTCAGCATCTTGATTGTAATTCGGAAAAGTGATGCAATCAAAAATTTCGTATTGCGGAATGTCCGCAAACCAAACCTTGTCAGGATATTGGGTGTCGGAACTCTCAATGTCTCTTACAGGATTACTCCTAAGTTTTGAAAACTCAAGTAGGTAATTAAATATCTGTAAGTATTTGTCTTTTTTCATCTCTGCCAAAATCCAAAGTTAGAAATATGAATATACAATGCACCATTTGAAGCGATGGCAAAAAGCGGCTCTTTTGGGGTTGCAAGTGGGTCGGCTTTTAGCGTGGCGGCAACCCCAAATGTGCCGCTTGTGCGGTTGCCATAGAAATTCAAATTTTTTTTGTGCGGTGGGGGTGTTTTAATTTTTTTATTGCATAGGCATGAGTGTCGGACTGTCCGCCCGAACTGTCCCGAAGTTATGTTGCCTGTATGTTGTTGTCCACTTGTCAAAATTTGTTGTCTCTATGTTTATTGTCAGCCCGTCTTTTTAATGGTTGCACTGTCCCAATAGCATGACCGCTAACGTTTTCGTATTAGCGAAGGTGGGGTTTTGGAATTCGTCCGTTTCATAATAGCACTGCCGCTAATTAGAATTACAATGCCCAATTTACCACTTCTG
>JAFDZJ010000288.1 GCA_018266965.1 Bacteroidota bacterium | reverse complement strand
CTTAATCATGCGGTCAAGACGTTCAACTATTTTGAGCTTCCAATCCGCAGTTCGTTTTAGTTTGTCGAGTTCATCTTTTTGAGTGCTTTCTAAAAAATGCCAAAATCTCAATTCATCAATGGCATTTTGTGCATTAAAATCGTTGGCTGTGCCAATATAAAAGCCATTGCCACCTCGATATAGTTCGACAGGCTCACTAACTATTCCTTGTGGCTCTGCAACTACATTGAAGCTATTGCCTAGTTCTTCCAAGCATTTGCCTGTTAAAGCCTTTTCTATGGCAGCTTCTAGTGCCTGCTCGTTAGTTTTACTTACCATAATTACTTTCTATATACTTCAAAAGTTCAGATTCAAACACTCCTAAATCAATACCCTCTTTTATGTAACCTGCTGGTATCAATGTTCGGTAATCTCCATCCAAACTAAATTTATCTATTTGATGAGCATTTTCATAAATATCCACTAAGTGGCCCACTTTGCTCCCTAAATCAGTATTGAATTTCATATACTCAACAACACTTTCAATTTTTTCAATCTCATATTTATCTGCTCCTGTGTATTTGGTCATATCAATGGAACACAATGCAAAGCAGTTCGGATTTTGATGTGCTCTTAATGTTTGATTTCGTGAAATTCTAATTGGCGTTGTTTCGAGCCACTTTGATTTAACCTCAATATAATAAACCGGATGGTCATCAATGTATACTACAAGGTCTTGGCCATCTTGCTCTCCTCTAACTTCACATCTAATTAATTCGGGATTTGTTAATAGCTTAAGATGTTCTTTCAGTTTTTCTTCTAAATGAGTTCCAATTTGATGTTTAAATTTAAATGATGCTTTTCTTTGGTTTTCATCTTCAATGTTTTCAATGGCTTTGTTTAATATAGCTTCGAAGTCGGCATTTCTAACTAATTCGCCTAAGGTTTTAATTTTTTCATCATTTAGTGTTACTATAGAGAAGATGTCTTCTTTGGTTTCTTCCTTTGAAACCACTGAAATCATAATATTTGCTTTCTTTTCATTTAAAAGTTGAAACAGATCTTGATATGATTTGTCCGTAAGGTTTTTAATGATTTTTAGAATAGTTGATTTGTTAGGGTGATTATCTATATCATTTATATTGTTTTGAAACAATGTTTCTTCAATAATAGTTGTTAAATATTTATTCGTAATGTAGTTATCCTCAGGCAAGAATTGATTAAAGGATTTAATGCATAGTTTTTCATTAATGTCCTTTTTCTCAACTTCTTTGTAAAACAATTTTATGTCGGTCGTAACGCCATTATCTCTTTTTAAATCATCAGCTAAATGCAACTCATATAGTTGATTGGGATAGATTTTACTTTCTTTGAATACCTCTTTGTAGCTGTCGTCATAAAGCGAACATAAATCAAACATAAAATCCAGATTTTCTTTTACCCAACAATTATTACGAAGTGCAATTAAGTTGCAGAAAATATTAATTAGGACTTTCCTGATGGAACGGTATTCTATATCTTCAACTTCCTCTTTTAAACTAGGAAGATAAATTAAGCAATCATCCCAACCGTAATAAGTTGATATCTTTTTTACCAATAAATTTGGCTTACTTGACGAATCAACATTGTTACTTAGTTTACAAAATTCTAATAATGATTTGAAATATGCTTCTTCAACTTTAGGTTTTGCCTTAACTAAGTCTAAATGATAATTATTATCTGTTTCATTCTCCGGGAAAAAAATTGAATCGAGAATGTTTTTTTCATCCAATGTATTCTTTACCTCATCTGAGAAATTTCTACGATTAAAGTAATTCAGTGAAAAGCTGAATGTGAAATCAGGATGAATCAATTTAGAAATTGATGCTGGAATTAGAACTTTACCAATCTCTAAAAGCTTATCATTAAGATTTTGTGGTTTCAGCAATACGCCTACATTGTTAAATTTTCCTTCTATATTGGGGATCAAAGCTAAATCGTTAAAGTAGGCTACATCAACATTTTCAATAATGTATTTATAATATTGTACTAATGTTGTTATGTTAAAATTTTGCAGTTCACATTCGCTTATTTTTTTTAGTAAATCGCTATGATTGACAAAAGTGATGGTTTCGTTGTTCCAATTGATTGCGTATTTACTCCACCTTTTTATATCTTCTTTTACTGGTATGTTTTGGTAAAATTTAGAGATTAGTTCATAAAAGCAATCAAATAGAGCATCTTCTGAATTTAAGAAATCTTCTGACAGATAGAATACTGAGTTTATACATTTAAAGCCGTCATTAGTTTTTACAAAGGGCAGTTGGCTTATTTTTGTATTCCATGTATTGTTAAGCTCAACAAAATACTCGTTTAAAAGTGTATCTTCACTATCTTTTTTAAACTTAATGTTAGTGTATAATAATGGATTTTTTACTTCAATGATGTTGCTCTCCAAAAATGAAAAAATAAGCGAAGAGCATTTGTCAATAAGATTTCTGTTTGCATCTTCATCGGTTTTTACTTGGTCTTTATCACTTTTTAAATGAATTGAGTCTCTAGGCTCTTTAGGTGAAAATTTATTGCAGTTAACAATAAAGTTTATGCCAAAATCTTCTGACCCTATTAATGGATAGTAATAAAAGAGACGAGCAATTTTATCACTAAACTCAATAACTTCATTATTTTTATCAATTGGAAGTATTATTTCAATTTCATCTACTTCGTCCTTTATACTGTACTGATATATTTCTTCATTATTCTTTAGCAGAATTGATTTGTAAAGGTTTATATTCTTAGTGTTTTCAACTTTATGTTTACTCTGAAATCTATATGTATCTTTAATCCCATTATCATACCTAATAATAACTTCATTTAACCTATTGTTAATAGTTAAAACAAGTGGAATATAATCATTTAGATATTTAGAGGATTCATTGATATAAGCCCGCTCTTTATCTGTTTCTGGAAAATATGTAAATGTTGTTTTTAAATCAGTTACTTCAACAGGGCTTTCATTCTTTAATAATTCGTAGACACGTTTCTTTTGTTCCGAAATATTATCACTTAGTTCTTGCCATATTTTCGGTCTTCTGTCTATTTCAAAATCCTTGATAGGCAAATAATACCCTCCGGCATCTAGATAAGAGTTTAATTTGAAACGCCTCCCAAAAGTATGCGTAGTTAAAAATCCGGTACCATACTTTCCTACTTCAGGAATTTCTTCCTCACCATATTTTCCACTTACTTGTTTTACCAAAGATATTAGGGTTTTAGTGGTAAACGCTTTACCGTTGTGAGAAAAAGAAAATTGATTATTCCGATAGTCAATTTCGATTTTGCAATGTGTTGTTAAATCACATGCGTTTTGTACCAATTCCCAAATGGCTCTATTAGAAGAGTTCTTATTGAACTTTTCAAAATCTCGTAGCATCCCGTCAGCATGCTGCTTTAAATCAGAACGCTCATCCTCCTTTCTTGTTTTCTCTATTAAATCATCCCTATTTTCTTTCATACCTAACATACTTTTATTTTCCCCGTTACCGCACTATCAATCAGGGTAGATTTCAATTCTTTTAATTTCTCTATCTGCTTGTCTTGCATTTTTACTGCCTTATCGATTTTAGCAGATTCGGTGTCTAAATACTCTGCTATCGTTTTTTGTTCCTTTTCATTTGGATACCAACAAGACAAATCTTTAAGAATGGATTGAGTAATACTAAATACTTTTACTCCCTTCATTCTTGTTCTTACTTGATTGCGAAATGGTAATGAATGTAAGGTATAAGCAAGAAATCTTGAATTTATTGAACTTTTAGGACGTGCAATAATTGTGTGATAGCCAGCAAAAACAGTTCCTTCAAAATTCAGGTATGTGAAATTACCGGATCCTTCTAAATCCTCTGATGTGTCGCCAAAAATGAAGTCGCCTTTTTTTAAAAGTGAATTCGAATTGTCTTTTAAATATTCTTCGTTAACACATTTCAATGGATGAACTTCTGGATTTACTTCAAAGCCATATTTGGAATGGATTTCTCCATAGTTAATACAAGGTATTCCTTCATCTTGAAGATTCTCTTTAGTTATGGTTAACCCCTTAGAGAAGCTAAATACATTTCTCAACCTCTTCACTTCCCAACCCTCCGGTATCTCCCTAATCCATTCCACCCCACTATCCTTCATTTTGGCGTTGGGGTCAAGGCCTTTGGTTACGGCATTTTGAATGATGATTTGCTTCCGTTCTTTGAGCAAGGCAATCATCTTTTCTTTTTGGGCAATGGCTCGGTCAATTTTGGCGGTTTTGTCATCTAAGAATGCGGCAATGGTGGTTTGTTCGGGGAGTGGGGGAAATGCCAAAAGACTATTGGAAATATGATTAAAGCTAATTGTTTGCCGAACGCCTGAGCCAAGTAGTTTCATGTATGCCACATCGTATCTATGTAGCAGATAATAAAAATAGGATTTATCTAATTCTATTACATTTTTCAAAACAATGTATCCTGAGCTTACGACAACATTGATTTGAGACAGACCAATTCTTAAACTCACTAAGTCATAATTCAAGTTTAGCGGATTGATTAAAAATTCCCCTGCTAATACTTCTTGATAGGAAGCTTTTGTTGACTCAGGAATTTTTTCATCATCCTTGTAAACAACTTTCCCGTAACTAATAGAACCACATGGCAATTCAGGATTAGTTACTTTTTTCTTCTCTTGAAAAACGTGTTTCAGCTTTTTCAATTCCCAGTGTTTAGGAATCACGCCCATCCAATATTCGCCTGAATCCTGATAATCAGGATATTTTTGAACTGTTGCTTTTGTTGCGGTGGCTTCCATTAGCTGAGATTTAAAATGTCCATAATTAAACCTTCACTTTCATCCTCTAAAGCCACAATCTCGCTGCTTACCTCTTCAATGCTCCGCAATGGTTTGTGCTGGTAGAAGTATTTATTGAAACTGATTTCGTAGCCAATTTTGGTTTTGTCCAAATCTATCCATGCTTCAGGTACGTGCGGTTTTACTTCACGCAAAAAGTAATCGTGTATGCTTTCGTTAAGCGGTACATTTTCGCTGTCTCGCAAATCGGTTTGCGTTTCGTAAATGATGAATTCATCTTTCTTTCCACTTGGAAAATAACCAAAATCAGGCAATTGTTCTGCGGTGCAATCCAAATGATGTAGCAGTTTATTTAATTTATCTCCGATGAGCTTTTCGGTTTTCTTAATCACCTTTTCAGCGGTTTCGTCATACCAGCTCACTTCATTCAGAATCACATTCAGTTGCGAAGCCGAAGGTTTGATTTTATGCTTCTTAACGGCTTGCTCCACTTTTTCACGAAACAGGTTGAAGTCGCTGTAAATGTCATCTCCAATTTCCTGCTTTAGCATTTTAGCCATACCCAGCAGCACACTATACTTTTCCCAATGGGCAGGGCTGTACAATTCTTTGCGGTGTTTGGCGGTTAAATCCAATCCGCTTTTATCGCACCACTCCAAAAGTTCTTTTTCCAATTTACCCAATTCGGTGTACACCTTTTCGCCAAAGGTTTCATAAGCCCATTTCATGGGTTCTTTCAACGATTTGTCAAAACGCAATTCAGCAATGCGTTCATCGGTAAATTGTGCTTTCAGTCGGGCAGGGCGGTCAATGGTTACTTTGTAATAGCCAAAATCGGTATT
>JAFDZJ010000287.1 GCA_018266965.1 Bacteroidota bacterium | reverse complement strand
GAAGTTGCCATTGCGAAAATATTTTTATTACCAAAAGCCTTTCTACCAGGCACTCTGGAAATCCAATCAAAAATATTCTTGAAAGCCACGGTATAAGTTCCGTTGTGTTCTGCAAAAGAAATAAGTAGCAAATCTGCAGCATCTATTTTTGATGCAAATTCTACTGCCAAAATAGGAATTCCGTTTTCCGCTTCTTTGTCCACACTATAAATTGGCATTTCATAATGATTGAGGTCTAAAAATTCTATTTCAGCGTTTTCAAATTTAGATGCAACAAATTTTACCAATTGTGCATTGATAGATTTCTTGGCATTAGTCGCTGCAAAAGCTAATATTTTCATATTATTAAAAGCATTAAAAATTATGACTGCAAAAATAGTTAATTATATCGAGATGTTCATTTCTCTGATTAGGAAAAACTTAAAAGGTTTTCACAAAAAAAAGTGCAACCCAATAGAGTAATGCACTTTCCTAGTTTAATAGTTCTTCGTCATTTGTATTTTCATTGCAAATATATATAGATTGTCGGCACTGAAATTACGGGAAACCGTAAAAACAGAAAAAAAACTTAAAAATTTTTAAATTCAAATGACGCCGATATCTTTGCAAAAAGAAATAAGCTGCTCGTTGTTACAAAGATTAAGAGAACTTCGTATAAGGTTCAGTCTTTTCTCAACGGAACTCAAACTGTTGGGTTTCAGTTTTTTTTCCAATAATATATTGGGTATATCTTTTTGTAAAACACCTTGGGACAATAGTTTGATGAGTTGTACATCGTAATTTGTAAACTCGTAACTATTCATTTTTCTGAAAGAATCTTTGGAGTCTGTGGAAATATATTTTTCATCTAAATATATTTTTTCGAGTGCAATTTTCAATTCTCTCATATCATTTCTACCTTTATGCACAAAGGCATCAATCTTATATTCATCAAACAAATTTTTGATAATACCTTCTTTTTTTTCAGCAGAGAAAACGATTATTTTTGTTTCCGGTCGTAGTCTTTTCACGGCTTTTATCAATTCAAATCCGGATTTTATACATTGTTCATTTTCATCTTCATCGAAAGAAAGGTCAGAAATCAGAGCTTCATAAGGTTGCTTAGCAGTAACAGCATCAAATATTTTTTTATAAGCATCATCGCAATAACTTACAAATTGAGTTTGGTGGATTTGCAAATCCGAAACTGCTTTTTGTATCGACAGATTAGTACTTTGATAATCTTCTGCAATTATTATTTTATTAAACATTTTTATTCAGTGATATTTCTATTTTTACTTCAAATTCTTTTGGAAAACCATTTTCACTTGGCAACAACACCTTTCCATTACAGGTATTTATTCTTTCTATGATATTGGAAATCCCGTTTCCGACATGGATTTTCTTGTTTATCATACCATTGTCTTTGTAGGTTACAATTAGTTGATGGGCTATAATTTCAAATTTCAAAACTATCCTAGTTGCAAAGCTGTGTTTTTTGGTATTAATGAATAATTCCTGTAATATTTGATACAAATTTTCCTGTAGAAAATCAGGAATTTTTTCCCAAAGCTGTTCATCATTACCAACTATAAAGACTTGTCTATTATTATTTTGAAAAGTACTGCCCAGTTCTGAAATCTGAATTTTCATAAGACTAGGAGTTAGCAAAAGATGTTCATCATAGGATATATCTCTAGATTTTTGGTACATATCCTCCAATTTGTCCAATAAATGTTCCCTGTCCAATGAATTGTTGTGTTCTATGGTTGTCATTATTTGGTATAGACCATTAGCAACAACATCGTGTACTTTTTTGGAGGTAACCAATCGTTCTTCCTTTATTTTGTTATCGGTAAGCAGGATAAGCTGTTTTTTTCTTGTCATTACCCAGATATAACTCACAGCAATAGAACTGATTAATAACACAAAGAGTCCAAACAAAATGTAATTTTTTTTACCAATATCTTTTTCCAATTTTATATTATTGCTAAGATTTTTTTCGCTTTCATATCTTATGATTGCAAATTGATTTTTGGATTTATTGATAGCATTGGTAAGGCTATCGGATTTTTTTATATAAAGTACGAAATATTTTTTGGGTTCAGGGTCTAATTCCGAAATTTTTTCTAATGCTTCCAACTCATCTAGTGGGGAATCAACTTTCTTGGAAACTTTATACAATAACTTGGAATAGTACAATGAAATTTTCACATCTACTTTGGCGTAGAATTCCGACAAATAACTGTATGTAGCTAATAACCCCCAATTATCATTTATTTTTAAATAATGTTTTTCTGCTTCTAGCAATATAGGGACTGGACTTATAGTTGGATTTTCATACCAAGTATATCTGGCACTATTGATGAGTACTTTGTAATAATTTTCATTTTTTTTAGAAATTTTACTCAACACCGAATTTTGCAAATCTTTGGCTTTTTTGTATTTTTTTTCTTTGAAATAGATGATTGCTAAATTATGATTTGCTCTTAATAGCTGTATTTCTTCATTTACAAAATTCAAAGATTTTTTAAAAGCCTTTTCTGCATCTTCATATTTTTCCAAACTTGTGGAATTTGTCCCTAGATTGATATAATTATCAAAAATGATTTCTTTTTGTTTATTGTTTTTTTCATGGACTAATTTCAGGGCTGCAATACTAGTTTCTATACTCCCCAGATTATCCCCTCTATACTCTTGGATAATCGCCATTTCGGTTAAGGATCTTGCAGCCAAAGAACTGTCTTTCAATTTCAAATACCCATCTTTGGCAAGGTTAAATTCATAAAATGCTTTATTGTCTTCCTGGTTGGCAATATGTTTTACAGCTTTGTTGTATATGGAATCAATTTCTTTTTTGGAAGATTTTTCGTCATCATTTGATGATTTGCAGGACACACAACAATAACTGATGGTTATTAGAAAAAATGTGCAAAAAATACCAGGATTATTTTTAAAAAAAAATCTTAAACAAATATGAAAAAAAGAAAAATTAATCCGACCCAACACTATATATTTCTTAACTTGTAAAAATACAATACATTTTTGGAAATGCAAAAATTTTCTTTGAACTTTTATTAACAATAGTGAATTGAAAATTTGTTTTTTTATTCTTATTTTTGCAAATTGAAAAAACAGACAATTTTAATCCAAATAATAATACAACTACAATGATTTCAGTACAAGGACTAGGATTACATCATGCAGGGAATTACCTTTTCCGTGATACCAATTTTACAATAAAAAAATCCGACAAAGTAGGTTTGGTTGGTAAAAATGGTGCAGGAAAATCTACCTTGTTGAAAATCCTTTCCAATGAAATTAATTTTTTTGAAGGCTCGGTAGTTCCGGACGGAAATATAACTATCGGTTTTTTGAAACAAGATTTGGAATTTGTAAAAGGAAGAACAGTTTGGAATGAAACACTACAAGCTTTTGAACAAATTAATGCTTGGAAAACCGAATTGGAAGATGTTAATCATCAATTAGCTACCAGAACAGACTACGAAAGCGATGCCTATTCCAACTTAATCCACAGAATGACCGACCTCAACGACCTTTTGCATCATCACGATGCGTACAATTTGGAAGGCGATGTGGAGAAAGTATTATTGGGACTTGGTTTCAAAGCTGATGATTTCGATAGAATAACAGACGAGTTTTCCGGTGGGTGGAGAATGAGAATTGAATTGGCAAAATTACTACTTCAACAAAACGATTTATTGCTGTTAGATGAGCCTACCAACCACTTGGACATGGAATCTATAGTATGGTTGGAAAACTTCCTGAAAGATTACAATGGTGCAATAGTATTAGTGTCGCACGACAAACAATTTATGACTTCTGTATGTAATAGGACTTTTGACATCAACAACAAAAAGGTAGATGACTACAAAGCCAATTATACCAAATATCTTGAACTAAGAAAAGAAAGAAGGGAGAAACTGGAACAAGCCAAGAAAAACCAAGATGCGGAAATAAAACAAATGGAAGACAACATCAACCGTTTCCGTGCAAGTGCTACCAAAGCTAGTTTTGCCCAATCACTCATAAAAAAATTAGACAAAATAGAGCGAATAGAAATGGACAACGAAGATGTTTCCAAATTCAACATTCGATTTGTACAGAGTCAAGTACCTGGAAAAGTAATTTTTGAGGCAGAAAATTTAGGTAAAGCTTACGGACAAAAACAAATTTTTGATGGTGTAAATTTTTTCATAGAAAGAGGCGACAGAATTGCTCTTCTTGGACAAAACGGACAAGGAAAAACTACATTAGCCAAAATACTATCCGGAGAACTTCGGGAATATTCTGGCGATTGGAAACTGGGACACAATGTGAATATTGGCTACTTTGCACAAAATCAAGAAGAAGTATTGAATGGCGAAAACACAGTACTACAAGAAGCCGAAGATGCAGCCACAGAAGAAACCAGACCTAGGGTAAGAGATTTGTTGGGAAGTTTTCTTTTTGTTGGTGATGATGTACAGAAAAAAACAAAAGTACTCTCCGGAGGCGAAAGAAACAGATTGGCATTGTGCAAACTATTATTAAGACCTTTCAACACCTTGATAATGGATGAACCTACCAATCACTTGGATATACAATCCAAGGAGATAATAAAGTTGGCACTCAATAAATTTGAAGGCACACTGATAGTTATATCCCATGATAGAGAATTTCTACAAGGTTTGGCTGATAAAATATTTGAATTTCGAGATGGACATATGAAAGAATTCCTAGGCAATGTTGATGAATATTTGGAATACAGACAAAAAGAATCTATCCGTGAAATATCCATTGAAAAATCCAAATTAGAAATAAAACATCAATCGAAAACAGATACAAAACCAGAAGAAAAACAAGAAGTTACAAATAATTCTAAATCCGATTTTGTATCCAAAGAACAAAAATCCCAACTCAACAAACTAAAAAAACTAGAAGACAAGATTGCGGAGTACGAAGTAGAAATCGCACAATTGGAAACCTTTTTTACAAAAACCAACCCAACCGATAACGATTTGCAAAAATATAATTCATTGAAAAATGAATTGGAGCAAGTGATGCAAGAATGGGAAACCACAAGCATTGCTTTGGAGAACTAATAAAAAATAAAATCACTTATCCCTTGAAAATATTACGAAAATATAGAAAGATAGCTGCCATTTTTACGATGACAGCTTATCTTTTTATTGCGTTGTTTTCACAATATTTTCATCATCATTTCCACTCGGATAATAAGCAATCTGCAAGTGTTATTTCTCAAGGAAAAACGATTGTTTTTAATAAAATTTCTTCACAATCGGATAATTGTCTTTCTTGTCATTTTATATTAGATGGACATGCTTTGGGTAATGAAATTTTTGAAAATATATTTTTCATACCACAAACTATCCATTTACCTATAAAAGGATTAACACCGGATTTCCATCAAGAGTTTTCTCAACTATACTTTCTGCGTGGTCCTCCTTCAATTATTGATTTTACAATTATTTCTTAAAAATTACTACAAACTTTCAATTTTTAAATTTAAAAATTGAAGAGTTAGTATTTTCCTGAAT
>JAFDZJ010000286.1 GCA_018266965.1 Bacteroidota bacterium | reverse complement strand
GTTTTTAAACAAGACGATGTACACTATGAGCAAATAATGTTTTCCGTTTTTTACATCCCCGAAGGATGTTGGCTTTGCCATGTCTGTTTTTGAAAAATTTAATCGCTATATGCAGCCATTGTATTATCTTAGATTAAAGGTTCTTTAAAAAGTATTCAACCCGTTCACCAAAAACTGCGCTGACCAACAACTACAAAAATACTTTGTACCATACAAACAGCACAAACGTCGGCCAACGTAAAAGTAAACCGACAAGCCCGCCAATATCTTTTAACTACGGGCTTTTTTTAGGTGGGCTTGTCGGATACTTTTATAAGAGTTAGGCACAAGCGTAGGACGACAACCGAGCCACAGCCAAAAATTGACAACAAAACAAACATAAGACGAACTGAATGAACTTATATCACCTAAATACAGGAGTTGATGACAGAGTTTTGCAAAATGCAAACTATGACATTAGACGATATACAGATTTCATCAATAAATCCATTGACTTTTTAAAAAGAGAAACGCTTGCAATCAAAGTAACCAAGACCGTTTTTGACGGAGAAACAAGATACATTCCCGAAACACCGACAAACAAAAAATCCGAAAAAGCCGTTGAACTTTTGTTTAACGAAAACACAAAATCAATTTTTGACCAAAAGACAAATTTCTATCAAGAAAATTCTATTCGTATTGACGAGCAAAACGAAGATGAAAACTTCATCACACTTGAAACAGACATTGAGGGCGACACAATTTATCTGCGACCAGATACTTACCAACTTGAACAGCAGAAAAGAGCACTTGACAATTTACGCAACCGACCGTTAAAAGAACATCAACCGCTTTTAAACCTTTTCGGTTATCCCAATAGCAGAGTTTGGGAGCAGGAATATTACGATGATGAATTTGATTGGACAATCTTAACAGACGAAACAAAAGATGGTGTTTTCCAACAACAAGAATTTGTTTCAAAAGCGGTTCAATCAAATGACTTTGCGTTAATGGAGGGACCGCCCGGTTCGGGAAAAACGACAACAATCATTGAATTGATTATGCAGTTTGTCTCACAGGGCAAACGCATTTTGTTGTGTTCAGCTACACACGCAGCAGTTGACAACGTGATTGAACGAATAAAAGGCAGATACAAAGAAATTTGCGACACAGAAATTATTCCTGTTCGCATTAGTCGTTTTGAACAACCCGTAAAAGAAAGCGTTAGACCTTACTTGCTTCGCAATCTTGTAAAAACTTACAAAAGTGAATTTGAAAAACACTTGAAAAAGAACAACAATCTTGAAAGTCAAAAATTCTTACTTGAAAACATAAACGCAAAAACCGAACAAGGCCCGATTGAAAAAATCATTCTTGATTCCGCAAACCTTGTTGCGGGAACAATGATTGGAATTTTGCAACACCCCGACATCAGAGCAAACAAACAAGGTGCAAGTTTTGACGTTTTGATTGTTGATGAAGCATCAAAAGTTACTTTTTCCGATTTTATTGTTCCAGCGTTACACGCTAAAAAATGGATTTTAGTAGGAGATGTAAAACAGTTATCGCCTTACGTTGAGAACGATTATGTTTCTGAAAACATAGCAAGTATGTTGGGCTTCGCCCAACAACTTGCTATTGTTAAGCAGTTTGAACTTAAAACAAAGTTGGCAGACAAACGATATGACGAATGTTTGAAAATCTTTTTTACAGAAGCTGAAATCAACAAAGAATTTAAAGCAATAAAATCCGAATACCCAAAACTTCAAATTTTTAAAATTGACAACGCTATTGATGAAAAACAAATTCTTGAAATCAATACGGCTGATGTTTTGGTTTGTATGAACTCAGGAAAAGTCAAAGAGTTTCTTTCAAAACATCTTTTCGTTAAATCAATCGTTGTTAATGGAAGTTTCAAAAGAGATTTTGATTTTACTTTTAGACAGCATTATTTACACAACAAGGAATTGCCCGAATTTACAAGCAAAGACGAAGAATGGTCGGAAATGGTGTCAAGTCGTTTAAATCAAAGTTTCAGTTTCCGAAACGCAGGAGAAGAATTTAGCAACATTGACAAAGAATTGAAATACTTAATTCCAAACGAAATTAAAGACGAAATTTATCAAATCAGACGACTTGTATTCCCTTCAATTCTTGAATTGTTGCAAAATGGCGTTGGTAAAGGAGAAGGACAAAGAAACGACAGAGTTTTAAGTGACGGCTTTAATGATTATGACAAAGAAAGCCGTTTTACTTCTTTGAGTTATCAGCACAGAATGCAACCCGAAATAGCTCAAACATCAAAAGAGAACTTTTACGAAAACAATTTGTTGCCAGCAAATACAGTTTTAGAAAACAGAGGTTGGAATTATGTAACAAATGAACCTGGTGTAAAATGGATTCACAACAACGACAAAACAGGAAACATAAAAGGAAACAAAATCATAAATCCAACAGAAATAAACGACATTGAAAAAGAACTTTTGAAGTTTTTAGATTGGGCAAAAAACAATCCGAAACCAAACGGAGAACATTACGAAGTTGCAGTTCTTACGTTTTACTTAAACCAAGAAACGGAACTAAGAAGAAAAATAAGACGAATTACTAAACAAAGTAACTTTTCAAAGTTTCATAAAGACAATACCGATATTTTTCTTTACACCGTTGATAAATTTCAAGGACAGGAAGCGGACTTGGTTTTGTTGAGTTTTACAAAATTCACAAGGGACGCACATTTCAACAGCCCAAACCGTTTGAACGTTGCACTTACAAGAGCAAGATTTAAACTTGTTTTGTTTGGCAATAAAGAATGGTTTAAAAGAAGTGCAAAGCTAAAAGCATTGCGAGATTTAGCGACAAATTTTGAATCAATTATTCGTTACGAAAAATGATAACACTACGAAAAAACGAACAAATAGAAATATATCAAGTGGAACTTGCTTTGAAAGAAAAAACAAAGCAAAGTCCATTTATTTCTGTTTTAATTCTTGCACAAGAGCAAGGCGAAATAACCGCAGAAAGTTTGCAACAAAATTTGTTACCAACCTTGCCAATTCGTGCGTGTAACAACTTATTGATAAGACTAACACAGCAAGAATATTTAGAAAAAACACGAAAACAAACTTACAGAAACGACATTTTTGGTCGCAGAAGTTTTGGAGGTTTTTATGATGATGAAGAAAACGAAAGTGATTATAATAACTCATCTTTTACACTAACAGAACATGGCGAACAAAGTGCTATTGACAAATCGTTTTGGATTGGCGAAAAAGGCATTTATAACGTTTATGTTTCTCATTCAAACTTGCTAAATCAACAAATTATCAGAACAGAAAAAGTTGAACGTAGTGAAGATGACAGAAACGGAAATAGAATAATCAGAACGCCACATTTTGTTTCACAATATCACAATCAAATTTTGAACATCAACAAAAAAGAAATCCGCATTGAAGAAATTGAGGAAAAATGTTTTCAGTTAAATTCTGTGGATTGTTCTTTGGAAATTCAAGCAACAAATGATGAAACTTTGCTCAAAATATTAAAAGCAAATCAAGGACTTTTCCAAACTTCGTTTGAAACAAATGAAACGGATTTGAAAGAAGAATTACTAATGAACTCAAACGAGTTTGATTATGACGAAAACAAAAAAGTTATTTTATCAGAGTTTAACCAAGACAATCTTTCTTTCAACAGAAAAGTTAAACTCAAAAATCCATACTTCCAAGATAATCAGTTTAATTCAGTAGAAATTGAAAACGTTGCGTTTATTCCTTCGGACAAACGAAATGCGGAATTGTGGTTGAATGAAATTTTGTTTAGAGGAATTGACATGTATTTTCTTGATGAAAACAGTTTCAACGAGTTTGCAACAGTCAAAGCAAAACCAATTTTTGAACATTACACTTTTCCGCTACCAACAAGAAAATTACTGAAACAAACTATTGCAAAAAAAGAAAACGCTTTTTATCAAACGGCAAAACTTGAAACCATTGACTATTTGAATTATTAAGATGAAAGCACTTGTAAAAGAAATACACATTGTGAACGAGGGAACAATTCAGTTTCCAATTTTGCCAAATGGTTCGGGTTGGAAATCTACGGAACAAAACAATTTTTCAGTTATTGAAAGTGGCGAACAGAAAACTTTGTTTTCTAAAATCATCAATGCGATTGACAACGCAAAAGAATTTATTTGTTTACAATCGTTTTTAATTCAAGATTCGGATTTAATAAATTCGTTGCAGAAAGCTGTTGAAAGAAGTGTAAAAGTGTTTGTGTTGAGTTCGGCAGAAGCACGTTTGAAAGATAGAATTGAAGAAGAAGCGGACTTTATCAAAGACAACTACATAAAGTTGCTTGACACAAAATTCAAAAATCATTTTGTTCACAGAACAGCCGAAAACTTTCACGCCAAATACATTTTAATTGACCCGAACACAAACGCAAAAGGTTTTATCTGCACAAACAATTTTACTGAAAACGGTTTTTCTAAAAATCCCGAATTAGCAGTTGAGTTGAACAAAGAACAATGCGAAGAACTTTTTAAAGTTTTTGTTTATCACTTTTGGGAACATTCAACAGACGAACAAACAGCGACAAACGAGTTTGACAAAGTAAAGCCAGCTAACAAATTCAGTTTGTCAAACTTGAACAGCATACTTTTGACTTCGCCAAATTCGCAAATCAATTCGTTAAACGAAGCGTTGAGAAAAACAGCAAAAAACGCCCAAAAATCAATATCGTTTTCTACGTTTCAACTTGACAAAAACACAGAACTTGTAAAAACAATTTTAGACAAAGCAAAACAAGGAATTGAAGTAACGCTTTTTTGTCGCCCGATTGAAAAACAATTTAACGAGCATTTGAAAGACTTGTTAGAAGCAGGTGTTCAAATTTTCTTTCATTCTTTAATTCACGCAAAATCTTTGCTCATTGACGAAAAAGACGGTTTTGTTTTTACTGCAAACTTGACAGAAAACGGACTTGACAAAGGTTTGGAGGTTGGTGTAAAACTAAACGAACAACAAACCGCAGACCTTAGAAAAATTCACGCTAATTGGAAAAATGGCTTTCAGTCAAAAGCGACAAAATCCGCTAACGTAAAAGACTTGAAAGAAATTGAAATTTTTAAAGAGGGAAAACTCACAAAAAAATTGCTACTTGACGACAGCAAAGAAGATAAACGAAAAACAAACAAAGTTTCGGACTTGCTTTCATTCTTCAATCAAAAACCCGAACTTAAAGACAATTCAACAAAATCTTTGAAAGTCAAACTGACAGCGGAAATTGAAAGTTTACCGAAAGACATTAAAACAAACGGCACAGACAAATTTGAAGTAATTGAAATTACAGAAGCAAAAGACAAGAAAACAAAAGTTGTAGTGCTCAAAGATAATTTTACACCAAACGACATTCAACAACTAAACGACTTAAAAGAATACAAACTATATTATGACACGAATTGAGAAAACGCCAGTGCCTAACATCGGCTTGGTGCAATGCGGGGCGACCTTCTTCGTATCAACATTTCTGGTATATTTGAAGTGTCTGCTTCGTATCAAAGTTAATGGTAAAAATCCCGCACTGCACCAAGCCGAGAACCGTTGAACCAACATTGCTTTCAGCAATGAGTTAAAGCGAGTTTCGTTAGATTTGGGGTTACAAAATTTTTAGTTATGGAAAAAAAACGCTAACACCCTTTGCAGTGAATGCCCTGCAACGAAC
>JAFDZJ010000285.1 GCA_018266965.1 Bacteroidota bacterium | reverse complement strand
TCGACATCGAAGGTGTAAAATTAGACATCTTCAATAGCTATCGTGTTTTTCTAAACCAGAATTCAAAGCAAAAATTAGACAACCAAACTTTTATTGAAACGATAAAACCATTCCTGACTTTTCATAAAGGGCTTTCAGAATATTCCAAAACTACAAGCAGACTGAAAAAGGAAACACTAGCAATTCGTAATGCAATTGCAAATTCAACAGACCCAGAGAAATCCTTCTTTGAAGATTTTCCTCTTGCCTTAGGGTTTAACATCGAAAGCCTGCAAAAATCTAAAGAGAAACTACAGAGCTATATTACTAAGTTGCAGGATGCTATTCGTGAATTGAGAACAAGCTATGACAGTTTACTTAACCGTTTTGAAGATTTTATTCTGGAAGAATACATTGGTGAGAAAACAGAATTTGAAGAATACAAACCTAAACTTCAAAATAGGTTCAAAAAATTGAAAAAGCATTTGTGCTTACCACATCAAAAAACTTTTATTCAGCGGCTGGATTCACAGTTGGATGATAAAAAATCATGGTTAAGTTCCATTGCACAAAGTGTAATAGGAAAACCATTGGAAACAATTAAGGACGAAGAAGAAATTTTGCTTTACGATAAATTCAAATCAATCATTTATGAGTTAGACAATCTTACAACCATTTCGCAAGCAGACACAGACGATGAAAAAGAAGACATTTTGGGAATTGAAATGAGTTCTTTTGTGGATGGCATCAATAAAAGTTTGATTCGATTACCAAAGACAAAGCGGAATGAAGTAAACAAGATTGAAGAATCCATCAAAGCAAAATTGTCAAAAGACAAATCATTGAATATTGCAGCAGTTGCAAATATTTTAAAACAGTTATTACAGAAATGAAGAAGATACGACATGTACTTGGAATATCAGGGGGCAAAGACAGTGCGGCCTTGGCAATTTACATGAAGGACAAATATCCTCATTTGGATATTGAATATTACACATGCGATACTGGCAAAGAACTAGAGGAAACATACCAGTTAATCAAAAACCTTGAAATCTATCTTGGTAAAAAGATTACTTTGTTGAAAGCGGCAGAAGGAAGTGATGAAGACCCGTTTGACCATTATTTAAAAATGTATGGTGGATTTTTGCCTTCGTCCAACTCAAGATGGTGTACCAAAAAATTAAAGCTTGAACCTTTTGAAAAGTTTGTTGGCAACGACCCTGTTATTTCGTATGTCGGCATACGAGGCGATGAAGAAAGAGAGGGTTATATATCACGAAAACCAAACATTCAAAGCATTTTCCCCTTCAGGAAAAATATTTGGAGTGAAGATGTGATTTTAAAAGTTCTATCCAATAATAATTCCAAAGAAATCCTGAATTTATTCAGTAAGATTGAGGTAAGAAAAAATTCAGACCGAATTGAGGAAGTTCTACGCCAACCCATATCACTGAATTTCTCCATTCCGCAAAAACTTAGCTTGCTTCTTGATTTAGGCATAAAAGAGTTTAATGAACTTGTTTTTGCATTTCTTAAGACAACCAACTATCCGTTAGCAAACGAATTGAATTTTGAGCTAACAGACAATGAAGATGTTTTAGTTCGGGATGATATTTTCAGAATTCTAAAAGAAAGCGGAGTCGGTATTCCAGCTTATTATAACAAGGTTGATTTCAAGACCGATGGCAAAGCGGGGCAATATGCAAGGAGTCGTTCAGGTTGTTATTTCTGCTTCTTTCAACAAAAAATTGAATGGGTATGGCTTTATGAGCAGCACCCAGACAGATTTGCTAAAGCTATGGAGTATGAAAAAGATGGCTACACATGGTGCCAAGATGAAACCTTATCAGACATTATTAAACCAGAAAGAATAAAAAGAATTAAGGAAGAGTTTCTTATGCGCCAAGCAAAAGCAGGCGTAACACAAAAAGATTGGAAGGATATTGTATTAGAAGAAGCGGAATCCGAAGGCTGTGCAGCTTGTTTTATTTAAGTAATTCGCAAAATAATTTATGGAAAGCATAAAGGGCTTTTTTGAATCATTTAAAGAATTTATTTGGGACATCATCGGGTATTTACTTCCGGGCAGTTTTGTTTTAATTTTACTTTCCGTATGTGTCCATAAGGAATTCTTTCTTTCTCCATCAATTGGAACAACTGCAAGCGATTTCTATCCTTTCATTTTCATAGTAATTTCATACTTGATGGGGCATGCAGTTTATGGGATTGGTTGTTTAAAAGAAAAGATTTTGGGAAAATATTCTTACATTAAAAAAATAGAAAATAATGTCTCAAAGCGTCAAGCATTTGACTATTCAAAGGAATTACTTACTCAGTCTTTAGCTTCAAAAAATCTAACGAACAAACTAAATATAGCTTCAGTTAGAGATTTACGTAATTTGGTAATGAGTTTCATTCCTGAAAGCGACCAAAAAATTTACACTTTTACATTTCGGTCTGACCTTGCAAATCATACTGGCAACATTTCTTTGCTTATTGGCTCGTTAGGCTTGCTATTTACTTTCTTCAAGCAAATTCCTTTACTCATCTTTAAAACAGATACGGCCCATATAATTCTTTATGTTTGTTTACTAATAGCATATTTATTTTTAAGAGAAACGAGAAATAGATTTTATTCAATCTCAGTTGGTCTTCCCTTTTCAATTTTCACATCAAAGTCAATTAAATCATGAGCTATAAATCAAAAGTCTTTCTATCCGGTGGCTTTAAGAGTAATTGGCAATCTAAAGTGATTAAAGAAGTCGGTGACAAATTTATTTTTTTTAACCCTAGAGAACACGGATTAGAGCACTCCGACTTTTACACCACATGGGATATTCATTTTGTTAAAGAGTGTGACATCCTGTTTGCATACATGGAAAAGACAAACCCTTCTGGTTATGGCTTAGCTTTTGAATTAGGCGTAGCATACTCACTCAATAAAACGATTATTCTAGTTGATGAAAAATCGTCAGAAGAAACAACCTTTGCTAGATATTTCAAAATCCTATATAAACCTTCTGGAGTAGTTTTGAGTTCACTTTCAGAAGGCATAGATTATTTGAAAAAATTTTCAGTTGGTATATAAGACAGGAGATAGCCAATTGCATAAATTGATTTTTATTCTAAACAAAACATGCTTAGAGAAGTTATATGGTCTGAAGACCGCTCTTACAGAACGGGTAGCGAAAGTGAGCCTGTTCAATTTTATATGGATGGCTTATGCAATAGCAAACGCTTTGATTTGCTGTTGGGCTATTTCAGTTCTGCCGCAATAAATGTACTCTCCCTTGGCTTTGCGAGTTTCCTCTACAAAGGCGGCACAGTGCGAATGGTAGTGAACAACATTTTGTCACAAGAAGATAAAAATGCAATTAAAGCAGGTCAAGAAGGAAATATACAGAATACGGCATTCGATTTATCGGACATCAAACAGCTGAAAAGAACATTGGATGATTACGGTAAACATTTCTTTGAATGTCTTGCTTGGCTGATTCAGGAAGAAAGAATTCAAATCAAGATAATAAGACCTAAGACTGGTAGAGGAATAGCCCATTACAAATCAGGAGCATTCTTTGACGGAACCGACACAGTTGGCTTTAAAGCATCATGCAATTTCACAGCATTTGGCTTACTTGAAAATTTGGAGGAATTAGATGCCTTTTTAAGCTGGGAGAACAGTCGCTCAAGTAAAATGATTAATCGACAGAACAAAGACTTTGAAAACATTTTTTCAGGCAAATCAGACATTGTAGAATATCTCCATGTCGGGGAGGTTTCTGTTGCAATTAGAAAAGAATTTGGAAATACTTCCCTTAATGAGTTGCTAATTAAAGAAAAGGAGTTAACAGAGAAAAAAAGCAAAGTGATGGAGAATAAAGGAGTGCGAAGAAGTTTTGAGAAAGCAATTACATCTATAGAAGAAATTATAAGAGAACCCAAGTTTCCTTTTCCACAAGGGCCAAGACTTTATCAAACTGAAGCATATCAAAATTGGGTAAACAATAACTTCACTGGTGTCTTTGCAATGGCAACCGGAACCGGAAAAACAATTACTTCGATGAACTGTATTCTTAACGAATTCCAAAAAACAAAAACTTATAAAGCTATAATCCTTGTGCCTACATTGGTCTTAGTTGAACAATGGAAAGAAGAAGCAAAGAATTTCAACTTTACCAATACTATTACTGTTTCATCAAAGAACGCAAGCTGGAAACAAACACTCACTGAATTGAAGACAAAAGATTCTTTTGGAATTGCTACCTCATATATAGTAATTGCAACTTACAAGTCTTTTACAAGTGACAAGTTTCAAGATTTCATAAAAGACTTAAAAACAGATGAGATATTTATAGCTGACGAAGCACATAACATTGGAGCAGGTAATGTGAAAAGCAAACTCTTTCAACTTAAAATCAAAAAAAGAATTGCCCTGTCAGCAACACCGAAAAGAGTATACGACCCTGAAGGAACTAAAGAGATTGAAAATTTTTTCAATGATACTGAACCATACACTTACAATTTCCCAATGGAAAGAGCCATTGAGGAAAATATATTATGTAAATACTATTATTTCCCCAAGCTTGTTACTTTGCAAGAGGATGAAATGAAAGAATACAATGAAATTTCATTACGTATTGCAAGACTTTTTCAAAAAGTTGCACAAGATGAAAGTGTAAAGAAGCAATACGAAAATTTGTTGATGCTTAGAAAAGCAATTATTCATAAAGCAAAAAACAAATTTGATGCATTTAAAGAAATTATTAATAGTATCATTAAATCTGAAACAGGATTAAAATATTCTCTTGTATATGCACCAGAAGGTTATCATTCCGACGATGAATTTGTCGAAGAAGAATTTCCAGAGTTAGATGGCGATTATAGAATAATAGACTTTTACGCAAACATTGTGAGAGGTATTTCTCCAAATACTCATGTAGCACAATACACAAGTGAAAGTGAGGATAAAGAAAACTTGCTCAAAAGTTTTGAAAATGGGAAGATTGATGTATTGCTTTCAATGAAATGTTTAGATGAAGGCGTTGATGTTCCGAGGACAGAACAAGCAATATTTTGTTCAAGTACTGGGAATCCAAGACAGTTTATTCAGAGAAGGGGGAGAATTTTAAGGAAGCATCCAGACAAAAAGTTTGCAAAAATATTTGACCTAGTCGTTATTCCGATGGTTGAGTATAACAGTCCGAATTTTGACAGTGAACGAAAGCTTGTTCAGAAGGAATTAGAAAGAGTTGTTCACTTCGCTTATATGGCTATCAACAAATATGAAGCGATAGATGGGCTGAAAAAAATTTGCGAGTATTATGATTTAAATTTAGACACCATACACCTTGACCTAAAAAACTAACAATGCAAAAAGAAACTCTTAAAGCCTTTTTACAAGATGAAATCTTTCGGAATAAGTTGAAGGAAACTTACAACATAAAAGATTCTGACATTGATAACATTACAATGACTAGTTCAGAAAACTATATTGAACTGATTGTTATCAAAGAAATGATAAATAAACAACCAGATGATAGATTAACAGCAAATATTATTGCTGGACAAATCAATAATTTATTAGATAACAGAATGAGATAATAAACTATGAAAATACACAGTATATCATTGACAAATTTTCTCTGTTACTTCGGCAGTAATAACAAGATAACTTTTAACGATGGGTTGAATTTAATTCTAGGTGCAAATGGGTATGGAAAATCAAAATTGTATGATGCCTTTCAATGGGTATTCAAAGATGGAATAACGGATGATTCTGCACCCGGAAGAATTAAGAATACTTCTTTTCTGAAAAAAGAATTAATTTCTGAAAAAGCACTTGTTGAATGTGAAGTCGGCGGAAAGGTGTCGTGTGAAGTAATGATTGAAGTATCAGATAGCAACAACACCTATCAATTAATAAGAAAATTCTTTGCTTCCAAGAAAGATTCAGAAACATGGGTTGAAGCAAAAGCAAGTTCTTTTGAAGTTTATAAAAAAGATGTAATTCATTTTAAGCCTATAGATGAAGAATTAGCATTGAATATTCCAAATAGACTGATTGGCGATGAAGTAATGCCATATGTCTGGTTTCAGGGTGAAAAAGGTGTAAATAGCATCATTGATACCTCAAGCAAAGATTCATTAAAGCGAGTGATTGAAAAGTTATCCGATATAGAAAAGTGGGATGAATATTTAGCAATTATGCAAAAAGCTGCTGCAACTTCCAGCAGTGACTTCAATAAAGAGTTAAAGAAAAAGAATAGCAATCAACAAGAATATGACAAGTTGGTTAAAGAACAGACTACTTTACAAACCAAGTTAGATAAAACAAAAGAAGAGCTAAGTAATGCAATACTAAATCATGACGCCGCAAGCAGTAAGTTCAATGCGATATTAGGTAAGTTAGATTCTGCCCAAAAAATTACCGATTTAGATAAACGGAGAAAACAAAAGGCTGTTGATTTGGAAACGACAATAAATGCTATTGACTCTTTTCAAGTTAATTTTACTAAACGTCTATTTAATGATTATTGGCTATTAATGGGGACTGAAAAGTTAGTTTCTATTTTTGAAGAAAAATATAAAACATATAACGATTTTGTAAGCCAAAGAAAAGTTGCTGAAGCTATTGCCAAAGCTAATACCAGTTCACAAACAAGATTACCAAGAGGTATTCCAGAAAGAATGCATTTGCAAAGAATGCTAGACCAGGAAACATGTCTTGTCTGCAATAGACCTGCAAAAAAGGGTACTCCTGAATATAAAGCAATTGAAGAGCTTCTCCCAGAATTAACTAAAGTAATAGATACAAAACCGGACATTGAATCGGATTTAAGAAGATTATGGAATACAAGCTTTTCGATGTCGGACAAATTTGGAAACGACAATAAATGCTATTGACTCTTTTCAAGTTAATTTTACTAAACGTCTATTTAATGATT
>JAFDZJ010000284.1 GCA_018266965.1 Bacteroidota bacterium | reverse complement strand
TGAGCTTTTAAAATGTTTTTAATATGCCTACAATTTCGGTAATAATTGCTATTTATAATAGAAAAGACGAACTTTTCGAGCTGTTACAATCCCTGAGTTTCCAAACTAATAAATCATTTGAAATTATTATTGTTGATGATGGTTCAATTGTTAATCTAGTTCCTACTATTGACAATTTCAAAGAAATCCTTGATATTAAATATTTTAAAAAATCCAATTCAGGCCCCGGTTTATCTCGAAATTTTGGTGCTGCAAAGGCAACTAATGATTGGTTGATATTTGTGGATTCAGATGTTATTGTAGAAAAAAATTATATCGAAAACATCAAAAAAGAAATTGTTGCCAATCCTTGTGATGCTTTTGGAGGTGCAGACAAGGCACACCACGGTTTCAACTTGGTGCAAAAAGCTATTTCTTATGCCATGACTTCGGTTTTTACAACTGGTGGAATTAGAGGTAGTAAAAAATCAATGAGCAAATTCCAACCCAGAAGTTTCAATATGGGGGTAAAGAAAACAAGTTTCGAAAAAGTTGGTGGGTTTAGTAATATGAGAATTGGTGAAGACCCCGATTTGTCGATGACCCTTTGGGAAAATAATTTCAACACAACATTTTTCGACAGTATCGCAGTATATCACAAAAGAAGGGTGGATTTCGGAAAATTCTCCAAACAAGTCTATCAATTTGGTTGTGCCAGACCTATACTCAACCAAAGGCATCCTCAATTTGTAAAAATATCGTTTGCCTTTCCGACATTATTTTTATTAGGTTATATTGGTGCTATCTTGGAATATATTATTTTTCAACATCGCTTCATTTTGTCTTTGTATGGTCTATATACAATTGTTATTTTTTTTCATGCCACTTACAAAAACAAAAATATTAGCATTGGTTCTCTTGCAGTTATAGCAAGTTATATCCAACTTTTCTCTTATGGATATGGTTTTCTGAAATCTTGGATTGCCCTCAATATCCAAAGAAAAAAACCAGAAGAAGCATTTCCGAATCATTTTTATAGATAATAAATGCCCTTTTGTCCGAATAGTTAATTTGGCAATAAATTTGAAATTCATAATGAAATAAATAGAAAAGATATGTCCGAAAACAATGATATTCAGGAAGAATTGCTGGAAAACAATGAAGAATTATCTACACCAAACGAAGTAGAAACTACTGAAAAAATGGCAGAAACTCCATCTTTAGAGCAACTTTTGGCAGAAGAAAAAGACAGATACATAAGATTATTTGCAGAGTTTGAAAATTATAAAAAAAGAACTGCAAAGGAAAAAAATGAATTTTTTCAATTTGCCAATCAAGATATGATGACCACAATGTTGGCAGTATTAGACGATTTTGAAAGAGCTTTAAAAGAAATTGGCAAAAATGGTAACGAAGCCGACCTGAAAGGTGTGGAGCTAATTTATCAAAAATTCAAAGGTAAACTTATAGAAAAGGGACTACAACAGATTGATGTGAAATCTGGCGACGATTTCAATGTCGATTTGCATGAAGCCATTACACAAATCCCAGCTCCACAAGAAGAATTGAAAGGAAAAATTGTTGATGTTATAGAAATAGGCTATACATTGCACAATAAAGTAATCCGTTTCACCAAAGTAGTAACCGGTTTTTAATATCTAGAAAAGAAAAAAATGGCAAAAAGAGACTATTACGAAGTATTGGAAATTTCCAAAGGTGCATCTGCTGATGAAATTAAAAAAGCCTATAGGAAAATGGCTATCAAATATCATCCCGACAAAAACCCAGGAGACAAAGCAGCGGAAGAAAAATTCAAAGAAGCCGCTGAAGCTTACGAGGTGTTGAGTGATGATAATAAAAAAGCCAGATACGACCAATATGGACACGCTGGAATGGGCAACAATGGTGGTTTTGGTGGCGGTGGTTTCGGAGGCGGAATGAATATGGAAGATATTTTTTCCCAATTCGGTGATATTTTCGGAGGTCATTTCGGAGGAGGTGGTTTCGGCGGAGGACAAAGACAACAACAAGTCCGTGGAACCAACCTGAGAGTTAGGATAAAACTAAACTTGGAAGAAATGATTAATGGTACACAAAAAACCATTAAAGTAAAAAAAATGAAAGCTGCTGCTGGTGTTACTTCCAAAACCTGCCCAACTTGTCATGGTTCCGGAGCCCAAATAAAAGTGATGAATACTATGTTCGGTCAAATGCAAACCCAAACAGTATGTGGCACTTGTCAAGGTCTGGGAAAAGTAGCCGATAAAATCCCTGCTGGTGCAAATGCACAAGGATTGGTAAAAGAAGATGAAGAAGTAACCATCAATATTCCTGCTGGTGCTAGAGATGGTATCCAACTCAATGTGAGAGGAAAAGGAAACGACGCTCCTTTTGGAGGAAATCCTGGAGACTTATATGTTGTTGTAGAAGAGGAAGAGGATAAAAATATAAAAAGAGAAGGCGACAACCTACACCAAGAATTGTATATTTCTTTTGCAGAAGCTGCTCTGGGTACACAAAAAGAAATCCCAACAGTTGGAGGAAAAGTGAAAATTAAAATAGATGCAGGAACCCAATCCGGAAAAATCCTAAGACTTTCCGGAAAAGGTTTGCCAAGTTTGGATAGTTATGGAAAAGGAGATATGTTTGTCCATATCAATGTTTGGACTCCACAAAAACTTACCTCCGAACAAAAAGAATTTTTTGACAAACAACTGAAAAATGGCGAAATGTCTCCTGAACCGTCCGGGAAAGAAAAATCTTTTTTTGATCGTGTAAAGGAAATGTTTAACTAGTCCTTGCAAAAAAAAATAAAAAACACTTTTGGTATCAAAAGTGTTTTTTTTATCTTTAACCAAAATTAAATTAAAAAAAACAACATGGAAACACAAAATTTACCCGACTACAATGCGAATTATAGATTAAAAACCCTAACCAGTGGAGATTGGGCTCTCAATATATTTTTGGCAAGCATCCCAATTGTAGGATTTATTCTATTGATAGTTTGGGCTTTAGGAGATGGAAATATACATAGGAGAAACTGGGCAAGAGGAATGTTTCTTATATATATCATTATTTTTGCAATCTCAATTGTCCTATTGGTGTTTTTTGGATTAGGAGCGTTGATATTAGGTGATAATCACAAATATTAATTATAAAATACTATGGCAAACAATTTAACCAAAAGAAATCCCAATGGACATTATGATGTAGTACTTGTCGGAGGTGGAATAATGAGTACAACATTAGCAACACTCTTACATCTTTTGCAACCAGAACTCAAAATTGCAATTTTTGAAAGATTAGGGAGGTTTGCCAAAGAAAGTTCTGCTCCTTGGAACAATGCCGGAACAGGACACTCCGGATTTTGCGAACTCAACTATACCCCGGAAGACAAGGAAGGAAATATCAATATTTCCAAAGCCGAAAAAATTGTAGAAGAGTTCGAGTTGTCCAAACAATTTTGGTCTTATCTATTGTCAAAAGGATATATTGACTCGCCAAAAGATTTCATCAATTCCTGTCCACACATGAGTTTGGTCTTTGGACAAAAAGATGTAGATTTTTTACAAAAAAGACATGCTGCACTTCAACAATCCCATCTTTTTCAAGCAATGCAATTTTCAACAGATTTTGAAACTTTGAACAAATGGATTCCTTTGGTAATGAAAGATAGAAGCTCTTCCGAAGTACT
>JAFDZJ010000283.1 GCA_018266965.1 Bacteroidota bacterium | reverse complement strand
CGCATTTAAATCGGTAGAACTAAATCTTGAAGAAGCATTAGGATGTGAATGCCATTCGCCCACATAATAGCGTTTTTCTTTAAGTTTAAACAGCTCTATTAATTTCTCTGTAATTCCTTTTGTTCCTCTTTCAAAAAGCGTTCTATAACTTTTATACTCATTGGGAATTAGTAAATCTGTCAATACTAATGTTTTTAAATCATCAGAATAATATCCAATCAAAAAACCGCCAAATTCATTAGGGTAATGTTCTAAAGCAATTTGTTCAATTTTAGAAATTAATTTTTCATCGTATTCTAAATGTAATTCTTTATGTAAGTTTTCAATTTTCAATATTTCGTCATTTTGATATTCAAATTATTTTCTGATTCAAACGAAAGCGTAAAGTTGGCTTTGTTTCTGTTCTCTTTGTAGATTAGGTTTATTTCCTTTAAAGCAAATTGGACTAATAAATTTATATCATTGTAAGACGCTTTAAATGTTGGACTCCAACAGCCAGTAGGTTTATATAAATCATCAACATCATTGTCTAAAACATTTATAAATTGATTTTGAACGAATTTATAAATGTTGGGATAAATTGCACAAACCAAATCGTATGCGTGGTTGGTTATTGATAAATTAATTAAATCGGTATTTAACTTTAATTGGTCTAAAACATACATTAAATCATTATCTGCTGAACAGTTAAATATAATGTCAAATTGGTTTAATGATTGTTCATAAGATTTCCGTTCAGATTTGTCTTTATGTAAAACCTTTATATAAGACTCAAAATATTCATTATTGTTGTGAAATTTTACTTCTACAAATGGAGAGTTTTTACGCAAAATATCCATCAATTCAAATGTTTTGTCATATAAACCGTTTTGAAATTCATATTCCGAACGACAAACATTTTCAGGTTCCTTTACATCGAAGTCTATAAGGCTAATATCTTTAGCCCCGCATTTTACAAGTGTTTTTGCAACTAAACTACCTATTGCACCAACACCAATTATTAAGATTTTTGCATTAGTTATTTCATTACAAAATGTACCTCTACCAAACAGATATTTATATGAAGAATTTCTTGTAATAGCCCATTCAATTTTCTTGTCAATTAATTTGCTGTTCCATTTTCCTTTTATTTTAATTCCGTTGGAATCCTTAGCAGGAATACCTATTGTTGGCAATTCATTCAATTTAATTAAAGTGGCAATCCAATGGATTTCACTGTCTATTGTATTATACCCGAAGAAAATAGGTAGAAATGTGTTATTATGCTTTGTGTTATTTTTCTGACAGTCATTGAGGAATTTTAAAAACTCGTTAGGAAGATATTTTTCTAATTCTAACCAATTCGTAAAAGCAAAACGATTATGTAATGCAGGTACATCTTTGAGAAATACAAATAAACCAGAATTAGTGGTATTAAGTTTCAGGTAGTAATCACTCCAATTGCATTCTCTTTTTTTACGAGGATTGTATGATTGAAAAGATTTTATCAGATAATTTGAAATCCGTTTTTTTTTGTAAATTCCGTTATTCAAGTGGATTAATTCAACCTGACCAAAATCTCCTTTTGTAAATGAATCTTTGACATCTGTAAATTGGTAAGAATAGTAAATGTCATTAAATGGTTGTTCATCTATAATGATATGTTCATAATGAGTGTCGTTCTCTTTGTTTATATAATATTTTATTATCCAATTTTTTAATGACTCAAAATCAGCATTTAGTTTTTGTTTCAAATTCGGACTATGTAAAGTATGAATACAGATAGCACCATCTCCCATAACATGCTTGTAAGGGATTAAGTCTTTATTAATAAACTTTATAGCTTCAGAATCATGTGATTTGAGAGGATATTGTGGAAGAATTATAACTTCAAACTCTAAATTTTCATTTAAACCTTCGATGTTATGAACTAATATTTTTCCCTTTGTAAATACTTCGTTTTTAAACTCATCTATTATTTTTACAAAGGGAATTTTTGATACTAACTCGTTTATCTCACTTACGTTGTGAAACTCCATTATCCAAATTGTTGACTCTTTGAAGGAATTGACGGAGCAATAATACTTGCATCTTTCAAACCATACTTGTTCTCGCTTTTGCTTTCTTCCTCAAAATCTTCATTTATAGGAAAATATGTTTTGATATTTTCACTATTTCGTTCAATGTTATCAATCATATTCGACATTTTATTAGATAAATTAGTTCTTTCCCAAGAATCTAAAGTATCTGCAACGTCATTATTGCTGTTTCCGGGGTCTTTTAATGTAAAATTGTCTTTTGTTACATTATCTCTAATATACTCCATTACAGATTTCAGTTTTTCCCATAAATTCCCCGAAATACTTTCTTTGTCAAATGCTTTAATAGTGACTAATTCCATAAAAAAAGATTTGTAGAATTCATTATTTGTAGCTTTCCAAATCTTCAATAAGCGAATAATACTTCTTTCGTCTCCTTTTCCTTTTATATGGTCAATCTGTGCTTGAATATTAGTTTGAACATAGGTTTTTTCATTTAAAAGACCATATTTTGAATTCACAAATAGATTGAGATAATTATCATCTAAATATTGTTTGTCGTTTAATTCTCTTCCAGGCACAACATCAATTTTTATAATATGACCGTCCTTATCTTCGTTAAACTCAATTCCTATAGATACCTTTTGCTTTCTTATTGTGGCTTCGTTTTTGTATTTCTCTTTTAGAAATTCATAAACGTCATCAAACATTTCCTCTAAAGTGCTAAATGAATTTCGTTTAAAAGGAGTAACAATATCCAAATCAAATTTGATGTTTATAGCAGTATGCTTAGCGTAAGACCCCGAATTTATGGGGCTATAAATATTCTCTTTATATTTTTCTTCAAGAACTTCTTTTACTTCCGCTCTTTTCTTTTTATACTTATCAAGTAAATCATTAATGTGAGCCATTCTGTGAGTTTCCAATACTTGATTTAGGTGCTGTTGTTTATCTACTGCCATAAGAAATGAATTTGATTATTAGAAATTATTAAAACAACAACAATACCAGACACCTAAGACTGACATAATGTCAAGCATCAACTCATTATTTTAAAAATTCAGAGGTATTGATTTTAACATTTTCACATTTTTACTATTACTTTGTGCAGGTTGCCACTTTGGCATATTTTTAAATAACTTTTCAATCTCATTTTTCAATTCAATAGGAATAGTCTGTTTAATTTCTACATTAATTACAGAACCATTTTCATAGACAACAAAATTCACAATCACCTTACCTGAAAAATATTGTGCTGATTCCGGAAAGTTAAGATTTTGAGATATGAACTGATTTATTTTGCTGTTTCCGCCATTAAAAATGAACTGCGTTAATTTCTCCTATCCTTTCTGAAATAGAAGCAATTAAAGTTAAAATTTTATCCGTTATGGTATAAGGTGGTTTCATCCTCTATTTAATATTTCTACAATACTGTCGGATAATAGATTTCAATTATGATAGTATCATTTGATAGTATCAAAGGTAAAAAATATTTTACTTTCCTATACAGAACTTGCTGAAAATATTCCCCAAAACTTCGTCGTT
>JAFDZJ010000282.1 GCA_018266965.1 Bacteroidota bacterium | reverse complement strand
TAATTTTAAACTTGCTCAGTATGCTTATTTTTTCATCTTCCGAAAGATTACTATTTTGTGTTGTTTCACGTAATTGTTGTAAATAGGCCATTCTTTCTTCAGGATTCATATTGGAAGTATGCAATGGCATACGCTCTTCTGATTGTTGAAGGGTACTTATTTTAGCTGTTTTAAAATATGATACACCCTCTTTCGCTTCATCAGGTTGATGAGAAGGGTTTGGGTAGAATTTAATATTAGAGAAGGGTATTATATTGCCTAATCTACCAACATTGAGTTTGATACAAATGTCTTTGATCTGTTTGCCTTCAAAGCTTGCTGTCTTGGTATCGAACGACCCTGTTGTTTTCTTTTTTTTCTCATCATAGTTCATATCTACTTCTTTTGCAACAATAGCCTTTGCAATTCTGTTAGGTCTGAAATAACAAGTAGATCCAGAAAAATCATTGACAAAGAATATTCTTTCCTTTTGTTCTTTTGTTAAATTATTAAAATCAATTGCATTAATATTTTCTCTTTCATCTTCGGTAGGAACATACACTAAATCATCAGGAGAAAGATGGAACTGAAGCCTCAATTCATGAATTTCTTTCTTTTTTTCTATTGTCTTGTTTTCAGGAACAGAGCTTATTCTTTGCTTTAGTCTTTCAATTACTTTATCCAATGGAATAGTTTCAAAATTTCTATTTCCTTCTTTATCTAAATAAATGCCAAAAAACAAATTAGGAGCACCTTGTACATATTTGTTCTTTTTATTTCCCTTTATTCCTAACTGAAAGCGTCCTGTCCCTTTTTCATAAATTCTTACTTTGAAAATTGGTTGATGAAATTTACCATTATTAAATTGGGAAATATTTTTGTTCATTTCTTCAATGCCTTCAGGAGAGAAAGCAAATTCGGTATTATAGGAAACTTCACCTTTACTATTAACAATTTTGAATTTATCTTGCGTCAAATAATTTGTGAGTATTTTCTGAATACCTGTATCCGTGATTTTCTCAATTTTACTTAGATTAAAATTTTTATCTAAAGCCTTACGAGTAGCTGTTGTTATTTCACCTTTTTCTTTGTCCACCTGTACCCAGGATAATTTAACCAATCCTGAAACTGTTTCTTCGTGCAAAGGTTGACGAACAGCCCAATTTCTATCTTTGGATTTTTCTTTACTTTCCTTATAAGTTAATCCAGTAAATTTTGTTTTATTAATAACACGCAAGTTCTGCTTAAAGCTTACCACTATTTTTTCTAATTCACTTTTTGCATCAACAGTAAAACTATCCCAAGGTTTTAAATAGTCTTTAGGAACAGTTTTCGTTATTTTTTCATCAGTTTTTTCCCATACATTATTATCGTTTCTTCTCCATTTTTTCACTTTCACAGTTTCCATTTTTCTTAGTTTCTTGGCAAGCCCCATTTGCAAATGGTGTTTTTGAGATTTTGCATTTTCATTATTCAAATACTGTATGTGGTCTCTCGTTGCACAGGCTATTACCAGAGCATCTAATGCGTGATGGCGATGGTCTATTCGTTTCTTCTGAAATCCTTTGGAAAGTTCTAAAGGGATTGCAGGTATTGTATGTCCTTCTTTATTTTTTGTTGTAAAGTTTGTTGTGTTGGTAAGATGATTCATTCGTTCAAAACGTGGCAGAATTAACGTATTCCAAACGTCATTCAGTCCCCATTCTTGCCTTAATGTGGAAGTGATTTTTCCATTTCCGGGAAGAATATTTTTAGAGTTTACCCCGTCATCATCTTTGTCTGTACGCACGATGTTTGATAATACATTTGAAATGAATTTGCTGATGTAGCGGGTGTCATTGAGTTGTCGTTCAATCATCTTATCAGGAATTTCTTCCAACAACAATTTATTGCGTTTTGAACGGTTTTTATCGTAGTGTTCTTTTACAAATGTTTTGTATCTATCTTCTGAAAGAATCTCAACGGTATTTTTAGTTCCATCTCCTAAAGTAACTTTCTCTCCGTGATGATTTTTTATAAACTCCAACCCCAATTGCTTGTCTTTTAGGCTGTTTACGGCTGCTTCGCATATTACTTTATTACTTAGGCTATCATCAAAATAGCGGGACTTCGGAATGATGTGTTCTATCTGATAATCCGGTGTAAATAACTTGCTTAAAGGAATTATTTGCCCAGTGTAAGGTGATTTGTATTTCTGTTCCAGCCAAAGTTTATATTTATCAACTTCTGTTTTTGTGGGCTGTTTTTTGGCATCACTTTCTTTGAATTTTTTGATAATTTCAGATACCTCATTCGGAATTTCAATGCCCGAATTTAATACCCCATCTTCATATATTTTTAGAATTTCCTGTTGTGTAGGAGAGAAGGCTTTTACAGGATTATTCCCTTTTTTGTAGAAAGCAGGAGTATCTCCTTTTTCGTCCTTATAATCTTCTTGATTTTTAAAATATTCATCATTAGCAAACTCCATTAATAAGGTTTTAATGCGGAGATTGGTGTTTTCGTTTTCTGTTATTTGGTTGGTCATCTGCTTGCGGTCTTCGGCTGTGTTTTTCATTTCCCGCCCCAACTCAATATGAATTTCATCAAAAAAATCCTCTGCTCCTTTTCCATAGTGTTGCCAAATGTCTTTTACGACACACAAAGTTTCTGTCATTACTTGCTCAACTATTGGATTACGAAGCGAATGTTGTTTAAATTCATCCAAATATTTTTCCAAATCAGCAATGGATTTCCATTTTCCACTAATTTCTGCTTCTGAATGACGGTCGTAAACAATATATTGTGCTAACCACAATTGCAGTCCTTGAAAATCTTCGTTTTTATCTAATTTCTCTTTGTGTGCTTGCTCCCTAACCCTGTTTTTGATACTTTCATCAACTTCTGCATTTTGCAAATTTTGAATGCGTTGTTTGGTATTTCCGTCTATTGCATCAAAATTCCAATATTTCCCTATCCGCATCAAAGGCAATAATTTCTTTATTGCTTTCTCGGAAAATGAACCGTAGCTTTTTTCTTTCCATACCAAATTTTTAAAGTTATATACAAAACAACCTTTGTCAGGATTCTCTAAGTCTCGACTCTCTTTGGGTATATAATATAGTTCTTTCTTTTTCGCAAAAGATTCTAAAGCTTTTTCAAATTCGTTTTTATCGTTTACGGAATATATGATGTGCCAAAGTTCTTGCTCAATTTTTTTTGTCAGAAAATTATCAGGGAGATTGGTAACTTTTTCAAGACGAGTACGGATTTGCGAACCAGTTTCATTCATTGGGTACAGTTTAGATTCGTCCTTTTCCGAATTATACACATAATTCCAACGATGTTTATTTATTTCTTTTGCGGTTTCCTCTTTTAATGCTTTCGGTTTTGTATCAGGAAATTTTTCCTTGACTTTTGGAACGATGAGATAATGCAAAATATCTTTATGATTGACTTCTTTTTTCGTCATCAGAAAGCTAAACAGATTTTCCTTATCACTTGTATTTTTTATAAAGTCATCCGTTACATCTTTATCATCATCCTTCTGATAAATTTTTAAATTGAAGAGCCATTGCCAAATTCTAAATTCCTGATAATATGGATTAGATTTCGGAATGGCTTTTAAGTATTCTTTCACCTCAATATCCTTCCCATTTTCATCTTGTTCAAAAACATTTTTAATCGTATTTCCTTGTTCGTCTTTTTTATTGATTTTGTGCAGTTGGTATTCCAAAGCACAATTTCCGATAGAAGATTTCTGACTTTTAAGTGGTCGTTGATAGAAAATAATATCATCTAAAAACAGATGAATAAAGTCTCGTTTACCCAATGAAAGTTGATGTGCTTCATTGTTCCGGTACAATTCTCTTACACAATCGTTGTACAATTCATTTGTAAATAATTCGGGTTGCAGTTCAATTTGCTTTTGCAAGATTTGTCTTAATTCTACTTTATAAAATTTCCGCTCGATGGTACGAACCAATTTTCCTATTATTTTTTGTTTTGGATTTTTTAATAGCGTATCGTAGATATATGTGCCAACGGTACCTGCAAGATCATTGTTTGTTTTGTGTTCTTTAATGTATTTATCTATATCGTTTTCAGTCTTCTTTTTTATCAGAGTCCAGTCATCTTCTTTTGGTGCTCTAAAACTTCTACTTTCTTTTCCATCAGTATCAATTTTTACAGTTCTATCATCATTCAAATCTGTGGTAACAATAAATTCTCGTATTTTATCTTTCCAATCAGATAAATCAACATTACTTTCTCTACGATAAATCCAGCCATTTTCTAAAACCAATGAATACCAAATCTTATCCTGTTTTTCTTCTATTACATCTACTATTTTGATAGATTGTTCCCCTTCTATTTCTTTTGCTTTTTTCTTACTTGATTTCGGTTTCCTACTTTTGAGTACACTTGCATCTATCTTTAAAAAGAAACTTTGTTTTTCCTTTCCAGTATTATCTGCATATTTTGTTACAATAAAATCTTGATACGAATCTTTCCAATTTAACAAAGAAGTTTCACTTGTGCGGTAATAGGTTTCTCCATTTTCTAAAATTAAATTGTATTTAATTTCGGGTTTTACATCTACTACTTTCAATGAATGAAATTCAACCAATTTATTAGGATTTTCCTCCTGATCTTCCCCTCTTAATTGATAATATCCTCTTTTTTGATTGAAATTTAAAATAAGCCACGCCAACTGTTCTTTGCTTATTGCTTTCTCAAGAGCTTTTTTTCTTAAATAATATATCGTCCAGTCGTAGGGTATTTTGGTTTCTTCTCCATTTTTCTTTATGTAAAATAACTGAGGTTGAGATTTTTTAAAATCTTCAATCATTTCAATGAATAAATCTTGAAACAAGAACTCAAACTTATCTTTTCCGTTATCTTTTTTTCCGTTCTTCTTCCAAGCTAATTTAGGTTCGGTTTCTTCCAGAAACTGTCCGAATCGTTTTTCAAAATCTATTTCTTTGGTATAATGTTCGGGCAAAAATCCTAATACATTCAATACACGGTGTAGCCTTTCTCTTCTTAAAAGGTTTCTTTCTCTTAATCGTCTAATACCTCTAAAGTTTGTTCTGTCAGCTGTTTTAGAAATTTTTACTCCTTCTGCAAATTTCCCAATCTCTCCTTCGTCCATAGGAATTATCCGACTTCCCATTCCGAGAATTTTCTTTTGTTCATTGTCAATCAATGCCCATCCAATAGAATTTGTTCCTAAATCTAATCCAAGTATTTTTTTCATAACATTATTAGTAATT
>JAFDZJ010000281.1 GCA_018266965.1 Bacteroidota bacterium | reverse complement strand
TAAAAAGGGAAACAATATCAAGAGGATTATCACAATTGTTTTGAGGATTTTTTTTAGTATTGTCATTTTGAATTCTTATTGGTAATGATTATCAAATTCTGTATAGTTTGATTGCCTTGCTCACTTTGAGACTTCGGCTGAATGGCATACAACGTTCGAGTATTTGCGAAGGCAGGGAATTCATTGAATGTCCAGCCCGGTACAAATGCCCAATTAAAAATATGTTGTTGAAGTTAAGAACTAAAGCTGAATATTGACCGTCGAGCCCGAACCGCTGCTGATGCTTGCACATAGTTGATGTTACAATGTCCAGCCCTGCTTTTGCAAATACTTTTGTTGGCTGTAGGCTTACTCGTCTTGAGTGTCATTTTCCACATTGTCAATTTCAACTTCTTCTACATTGTTCTTAGAATCTTTTTTAATTTTTACTTTTCCTTTTTTCGTCCAATTTGAAAGAATTTCATTTATCGGAGTTCCGTGATTACTTCCAGTTTCATATATTGTCAAAGGATTAGATGAGATATTTTGCAACGTTAAAGACAACAAACTTTCAAGCATTTCCTCGTTGATTTCCTTTGTTGCATTTTTGTATCCTTCAAAAGCCATTGATACAGCATATTTGTAAGAATAATCCTCTCTAATCCTTGAAACAAATCCAAACTGCTTTGCACAAAACCAGCCAAGCCAAACAAATGAAGCAAATATTGGAATCCTTACAAGCAAATATTCATAACTAAACGGCTTGTCTTTGAGTATTGTAAAAACGCTGTAAGATGTCCCTATTAAAATACAAATTGTAACTACTGTCGCAATTCCCCAAGCCCAATAAGGTTTTGAGAGTTCGTCTTTTCTTTTTTTAAATGACGCAGCCATTCCCAGTCTACTTGCATTTTCAATTGTTTCTTGTATGTTTTTTTGATGAATATCATTTTGGGTTATGGAAGCTTGCAATGAATTTAATGATGCTTCAAAATCTGTTTTGTTTTTTACTAGTTGCTCATATGTGGATTGAAGTTTCTTTGAAAGTTCAGCTATTTGAACTTGGTAATTAGTTATTTCTGTCTTAGTTGCTTGTAAATCTTGGTCTGTCTTATGTATTGAATTTGTGGCAGTTTCTGCCTTCTTTTTTAAATTGACTGCTGCATTTAGTGATGTTGAAATTTCGGCAAGTTTTGATGTCGATTCTGTGTTGTTTTTTGTTAAGGTTTCAATTATTGTGTTTGAATTATTATACGATGAAGTCAAATTTTCAACAATTGGCTGAATTTGTGAGTTCTGATTTTCTAAATCCGCTAAGCTTTCTTTTGCTTTTGCTAAACTAATATCAAGACGTATTGGCTCTTTCGTGAAAATGATATACGTCTCCTTTGTAACGTAATGCATTTCAGCAACTTTATTCAAAAATCTATTGAAATCATCTGCGTTTTGATTTTTAAATTTCTCTTTTAAGTAGTCTGTAGCTTTATCGATGCAGTCTGCAAGGCGTCTCTGTAAAAGTATTGCCTCAAATTTATTTTCATATTGGGAGAGTAAATCTAATGTTTGGTAGGTATTGTCAATAGATTCTATGATAAGTTCTTTTGTAATCCCTGGAAAGCTCAAAATGTCTTCTCCTTCTGGAATAACATCAGTCACTTTGTTTTTAAGGTGGGTCAAACGGGTTTTAATACTTCTCATATGAAAACTGTGTTGGTTAGTAGGGGGTCAAAAGCTTACAGCCAACGGCCAGGTATTGCCGATGGTGGGGAAATAGAATTCCTTCCGCCGGAACCGCTGCCTGGATTTTTGATAAAGTTAAATATTAACAACTAAAGCTGGGCTTTATTCGTCAAGCCCCGAACCACAGTACAGCAGAATTACCGCTGCTGATTGCTCCAATGTCAAGCCCCACTATTGGCAATACCAATGTTAGCAGGCGTTGTTTTGTTTGAAGAAATTTGCTCTTTCTGTCAAACGTTCAACATAAATATCATTGTCTAATTTTAAATGGTCAAGCACAAATATTTCAAGTATCTCATTAAGATATAATAGTAAAAGAGGTAATCGTCGATACAAGTAATCCCATTGCGTCAAAATGCTGTCTTTTGTGCTGAACACAAAATTAATATTTTGTATTTCTGTCTTATTACTTTTATTTCTTGTCGTCGATGGATGAAGAGCTTTGTTTGACATATTTACCAAACTGTCTGGAAAAGCTGGGTTAAATATGAAATCATATAAATCTGATGCTTTTATTGATTTGCTTAAAAGAAGATTTTCTGTAGCGTTTAATAGCTCAATAATATCCTCTTGAGATATTCCTGTTGTGTCAAAGCTGTCTTCTTTATTAAACTTTTCTAAAAAGTCACTCGTAAGATATAATCTCAAAATAACTAGGAGATTGTATACGAAAGGCTTTCTAATAAGGGAGAATGTCACTGTCAGTCGCTGTTGTAAAGAAGCGAAAAGTGCAATCTGTAAAAACTGGCAGGAGTCTGCGATCACTGCATTTAAAATATGACTAGTAATTATCTCATCGTGTTTGTCAGATTTATCAGTTCTAAGCAAGTAGTCCAATATATGTTCACCTTCAATTAAATCTATTTCTTTGTCGAACTGGACTGTCTGGGCTCTTAATCCTTTAAATGTTTCTGCAGTAACAAAATCTTCAATTTGGTAAAGCAAAAACTCACAACTTTTATGTTGTCGATGGAACTCCTTTGGGAGATGAAGAAAGTCATATCGTTCATTTCTCATAATGTTGGAAGGGTCGCACTTACAATGCCTGCTAACGGTTTTCGGCTTTGCGATGTTGGGGAATTGAAAGTATAAATGTTCAATTTAGCACAAATGCTCAATAGAATTCCAATGTTCAAATTTAGTACTTCGGCCCCAATATCGCAAAACCGATGTTGGCTGTAGTTTTATTTCTCATTTGTCAATACAATGTATGTTAACAATGGTCTTCGTGTTTCAATGTCCTTTTCCAATTTAATAATTCCACCTTCAAAATTCCACATAAATGCGACTTCTTTCTCGCCATATACAAATTCCTGTTTTTTGTCTAAATGTTCTTGGTTGTCTTCGTAACCAAAAAAATTGCAAATTCTATCAATTAATCTTTCTGCCTCTGTGTAGTAAATAAAGCTTGAATAGTTCTTAAAAACTTTTTTAAAAGTCAACACAAAAGCTTTTTGGTCAGTATAGTTTTGATAAATGGCGTAATTAAAAAAGTTGAAATAAAATATTGGAAGTTTGAATGCAAAAGTATCAACTTCTATTTCTTCGTCTTTTTCATAAGACTCAACAATATTTTCCTTTTTTAATAAGTCCACAGCTTCAGTAATAAAATGATTATCAGAGTCTATAAAATGAAGTTTGCATTTTATGGTTTCAATTAATTCTTTTGGTGAAATAACAACTGTTGGAATATTAAACTCTTTGAATAATACTTTTGTTTTGGTAGTTAATTTCTTGTCTATTACTACAAAATAATCGCAATAAGCAGAGTAAAATGAATGTTCTGCATCATTTTGAATATTTTGCATATTGTCGGTTGGCTTTGGTAGGTTGTCAGATTTGTAGCCAACCATATCAAGTAGCAAGTATGCTGTCGTATAAAATTCAAATCTATTTACTGGCTCTTTCCTGTGTTTAAAACAAGAATTTACATATTCAAGAAATGTTAGTTTGGTGTTTTGTTTTTGTAAAAAATTATCAATGTTTTTAAACACTTCTTCAACATTCCAATTTCCCGAATTTGGGTCTAACTTAAACCCTTTGTCACTTATTGTTTTCCTGAAATCTTTGTAGTATTCTTTTTCTGTTAGAAGCTTTTTTGAAAATGGTGTAATGTCTTTCATTAAATCCCACATTGAAGAATTGTTATCAATGTTTGGAAACATTTTTTGCAACATTTCTTTATTCTCATCTGTAATTTCAATTCCTGTTGGAATAACCTGATATAACGATTTTATCAATGAGCCAAATTTTCCAACTCCAAAATCATCATCATCTAAATCACTGAATATTTTTTCAATGTCCATCATTGAAAAAATATCTTCACTATCTTTTTCTCCTTGAAAGTATTCTTTTGGTGTCCCAAATAAAACCTCAATTCCATCTTTACCCCATCTTAAAAGGTGTTTCTCTGATAAATATTCAAGATTTTGTAAGTCTTGATTAAAGTGTTCGTTTTCCAAACTATAACTTTTCATCAAGTCTTTGAAATGGGCTGGCGAATATGGAAACTGCAAATAGTCTTTATGTTCTGCTATAAATTCTCTTATTTCAGCAAATTCGTCCTTTTTGAAATTACTAACAACACTCCAATCAAAATATATTCTTATCATTTTCTATAAAGTGTCAAGGTTTGTAGGGTGTCGGAAAAATTACAGCCAACGTTCGGGTATTTGCGAAGGCAGGGGATTCATTGATTGTCCAGCCCGGTACAAAAGCCCATTTTTATTGTGTTGCTGAAGTTAAGCACAAAAGCTGAAAATTGGATGTCCTGCCCGAACAGAAGTTGATACATTGGTTAAGCTGAGGTTACATTGTCTAGCCCTGCTTTTGCAAATACAATTGTTGGCGGTAGTTTTATTAGTGTGTCCAATTTTCAATCTTTCCATTTTTTTCGTCAAACCAAATTTCAATATAAATGTCTTCCGAAATCGGTTTCCCCTTGTCTTTAACTATGTCAAACAGTAACTTGTTTAAAGAATTGAAAATTGTATTGATGCAATAATCATATTCATTCCT
>JAFDZJ010000280.1 GCA_018266965.1 Bacteroidota bacterium | reverse complement strand
TGGGCTTCTTTTTCTCGTGTCATTTTCCGCTTTTTCTTCTGTTGTCCTCTTTGCAAAGCATTTGACACGCTGCCAGCCGAAAATTCGTTGTTCTTATCTTTTGCTACCAATGGCGTGAGAAAAGCATTCCCGCTAAAGTATTCTTTTGGTAATTGCTGTCCTTTCGGAAAAATATCAGTGTTCATATTTATTTGATTTTTTAATTTTGTTTAAATGATTTTTAATTATTCCGCTGAACCTCTCAACCTTAATCGCTCTTCCTGATAATCTAAAATCATCATTTTTTTGTGAATAATCTCTTCATTTAATGTTGGTTGCGTAGTATTTATTTGGATAAGGTGTTTTCTTTGTTGTTCAAGTAAATTCAGATATATTTCGCTGTTTCTACTATGTGTTTGGAGTTCCTTATCTTGTTGTATCTGCTCTTTAATTTGATTTAAAAGATGTTGGAAGTTGCCGCTTTTTTGTTCATCATCAGAGAAAATATTTTTAAGATATTCTATCGAAACCCTCATTAATTCCTTATCTAAATACAAAGAAACTTCTTGTTCCGGTTGTGGATAATCCAACTCTTGCAAATTGGACTTCTTAATGATATAAGGCAAGGTTAAGCCCTGAATAGTAAGCGTTAAAAGAATAACAACGAAAGTGATGAATAAGATTAAATTCCGTTGAGGAAACATTTCGCCATTATCCAAATATAGCGGAATGGACAAAGCAGCAGCCAACGATACCACGCCCCGCATTCCTGCCCAACCCATTATGAACGGGACATTTTTTCCTGGTGGATTGGGATCGGCAACTTTTATGAAATTTCGCATAATGAGAGTAACGCCAGCCGCACCATAAGAACTGATAATTCGTATCAATATCACAACGGCTGTAATCAACATACCGTAACCGATGGCTTCGCTTACATTGGTATTTCCAAGTCCTCCGGTTATTTGGGGTAAGTCAAGCCCGATGAGTATGAAAACTATCCCATTGAGCAGAAAAATAAAACTTTCCCAAACATTTACACTTCGCACCCTGGAAGAAGAGTTTAAAAATTCATAGCGCTTTTGAGAGACAAACAAACCACCTGCAACTACCGATAAAACCCCGGAGCCGTGAATTTCTTCTGCCAAGATATACATAATGTATGGTGCAATGAGCGTAAGGATAACATCTATATTCGCATCGGTAGGCAAAAATTTATGTAGTTTGGTAAACAACCAGCCGGCTAAAATACCGCAACCAACACCACCTATAATCATCCAAATAAATTGCAAAGAAGCTTTGGAAGTATCAAATTCACCGGTTGTAACGGCTAAGATTGCAAACTGAATAATAATAAGAGAAGAAGCATCGTTTAACAAACTTTCTCCTTCTAAAATGGCAGAAAACCGCTTAGGGATTTTTACAAATTTGGTAATAGCATTAACACTTACAGCATCGGGTGGAGAAACAATTCCGCCTAATAAAAAACCCAACGCCAGCGTAAATCCGGGAATAAACCAATAAGCCGTAAAGGCCACAGTCATCGCTGTAATAAAAACCACGATGAAAGCAAAACTCAAAATAATCCTTCTCCATTTAAACAATTCCCGAAAAGAGCAAGCCCAAGCGGCTTCATATAAAATGGGCGGTAAAAAAAGGATGAAGACAACCTTTGGTTCTAATTCTATTTTTGGAAGTCCGGGTATGAAACTAAGCAGCAACCCTACAAAAACCAATAATATCGGATAGGCTATCCTGATTTTTTTGGATAACATAATGGTGCAAACAATCACAAGTGCCAAGAAGATTAAAAGTAAAACGGAATTTTCCATACGCAATTAAATTAGTTTTGCAAGATACTTATTATCATTTTAAACTTGCTTGAATAGCGATACATTTTCATTCTATAAATTCTAAACCGGCTTACTAATTCCTAAATTCTTTTTTTTGTACAATTCAGGATTTTCTACAATTGTGGCAATGAATGCAGCAATGCTTTTTCTTGAAATGGCTGAACCTGTTTCGGGTTGTCCTTTCTGTGTTATGGCATAATCTACTTCATCAGCATTTGTAAACCAATCGGGGCGAAGAATGGTATAATCAAGTTTTGAAACTTCTATGATGTCTGCCAATCTTCGGTATGGTTTTAATATAGGCTTTATAGGTGTTTCATATATGCCAATGGAACTGATTGCGATAATGCGTTTTACTCCTGTTTCTTCCATTGCATGCACTATGTTTATAGCCATTGTAGCCAAATCGCCTGCAAGGTTTACATATACGATGTCTTGCCCTGCAACTGCTTTTTTTACAGTATCGTAATGAATGGCATCTCCCTCAATAATGGAATGGTTTTTAGCATTGTCTTGTAATCTGCTTTTGTTTCGTACAAACAAGGTAAGTTGCACATCACTTTGCTTTTCCAAGGCTTCTATTACATATTGGGCAAGACTTCCGCTTGCTCCTATGATGAGTACTTTTTTCATATTATACTTCTATTGAACTTACTTCACTTCCTCCACTACTCGATGTACAAAGTTTGATGTTCTGTGTTTGATGAGCCATTGACCGTTTTGCTTTACCCATTCGTCTTTGTAAATAGTGAACATTTGGGTTTTCATTTCTTTTCCGTCTTGTTTACCAATCAAAATGACTTGGCAATAAGAAGTGGTTTTTGCCGTTTTTGCGGTGAGCTCATCAATGGTTTGTTGCCCGTTTTGATGATAGATGGTGTGAAAGTTTGAAAGGAAACCCGAAAATGCTTGTTGTAGTTGTTCCCTGCCTTTCAATGATGAGGTTTGTTGACCATCAGCGAAGGATTCTACCACTCCGTCTTCAGTAAAAAGCAAGACTTGTTTATCAATTTCTTTGGTGTCGGCAAGGTTGGAGAATACATCTACCACTTGCTTGATGGCCATTTTGTCTTCTATGGTTTGAATTTTTGATTCCATACTGTTTTGTTTTTTATTTTGAGCATATCCGGCTAAGGAAAATAATAAAGTTATTACGATTAGTGTTGTTGTTTTCATCGTTATTTATTTTTTGCGTAATGGTGTTTTTCCGTGTGTTCCTTTCGAGCTTGTACCAAAGTTGACACCAATATCGTGTGCTTCTTTCAACATTTCAGGTGCACGACTTCCGTAAATCGTTTCTTTAGCAAAAGCATCTTCCAAAGTTTTCATATCTGCGGGGGTGAGTTGCACATTTACCGAAGCATTGTTTTCATCGAGATGATTGAGGTTGATAGTTCCCGGAATTGGAACGATGAACGGTTTTTTCGCCAACAGCCAAGCCAAACTGATTTGAATAGGTGTTGCATTTTTTTCGTGAGCCATTTTTTGCAGAATGTTCACAATCGGACGGTTTCGCATCATATTTTCATCGGTAAAACGAGGAAACTTTGCCGTTACCCGTAAATCATTATCACGGAACGGAAAACCTTGTGCAAATTGCCCCGATAAATAACCCATTCCCACAGGACTCCAAGGCACAAGTCCAATTCCCAATTCTTCGCAGGTTGCCAATACTTCATTTTCAGGATCTCTTGTCCAAAAAGAATATTCGTTTTGAACGGCTGTTACTTCAAATTCTTTGTGTGCTCTGCGAATGGTGGCTTCACCCGCTTCGGATAAACCAAAATGTTTTACTTTTCCTTCTTTTACCAAATCGGACACTGCACCAGCAACATCCTCAATCGGAACATTCGGGTCGACACGGTGTTGGTATAAAAGGTCAATGTGGTCAGTTTGTAAGCGTTTCAACATTCGTTCTACTACCGATTTTATATGTTTGGGTTCGCTTTTCAGTCCGCCTCTAACACCTGAATCTGGGTCAATATCGAAACCGAATTTGGTGGCAATCACTACTTCGTTTCTATACGATTTTAAGGCTTCGCCAACTATTTCTTCGCTGTAAAATGGACCGTAAATTTCTGCGGTATCAAAAAAGCGAATCCCACTTTTGTATGCTCTTTGAATTAATTGGATGGCATCTTTTTTAGAAGTTGGGCCGCCATATGCCCAAGCGATATTCATACAGCCGTAACCGAGTTCGGTTACTTCTAATTTGCCTAATTTTCTTTTTTTCATATCTGAATTTAATTTTTGAGTGTTGTTTGTATTTGTTTGTTTATTGGAGCTTGGTGCCGAAGCAAACATTGAACTTCCGAAAGCTAATCCTGCTCCTGCCAAAGCTGATTTTACAAGAAAATCTCTTCTGCTGTTTTGATTATTTGTTTCCATAATTATTTATGTTTTAAGTGCTAAATTTTGCTGTTTTAAATTCTTAATCTGGTAATCTAAAACCTGTCAATCTTTTTACATTTTCAGGATTTCGATGGTCAAAAAATAAAGTTTCTTTGCTGTCTAAAGTGGCGATTACATTCATATCCTCTGCACTCAATTTAAAATCAAAAACATTGAAGTTTTCTTCAATTCGCTCTTTACGCACTGATTTTGGAATAACCACTACCTCTCTTTGTATAAGCCAACGCAACACTATCTGTGCAACAGATTTGTTGTATTTCTTTCCTATAGAAACCAAGATTTCATTTTGAAATAAATTGTTTCTGCCTTCGGCAAACGATGCCCAGGATTGTATTTGAATATTGTTTTCCTGTAAGAATTTTTGGTCTTCAATTCGTTGATGAAACGGATGGGTTTCTATTTGGTTTACCGCAGGTACAATTTCATTAAATGCCATTAAATCTGCTATTCGGTCGGGGTGAAAATTGCTTACGCCAATGGATCTGATTTTTCCTGCTTTATACAATTCTTCCATTGCCCGCCACGAACCGTGAATATCGCCATAAGGCTGATGAATGAGATACAAGTCTAAGTAGTCTAATTGCAATTTGTTTAATGATTTTTCAAAAGCAATTTTTGTTTTTTCATAACCTGTATCCTGTATCCAAAGTTTGGTGGTGATGAACAAATCTTTTCTATCAATGCCGCTTTTTTTGATGGCGTTTCCCACCGCTGTTTCGTTTTGATACGATTGTGCAGTGTCAACGAGGCGATAACCCGTTTCTAATGCTGTTAAAACGCTTTGTTCACATTCATCAAGATTGTTTACTTGAAAAACGCCTAAGCCTAAAATAGGCATTTTAACTCCGTTGTTTAATGTTACATTTTCCATTGTTGTACTCATTATTATTATGAATACAAAAGTAGAACAGCAATGCGGAGTTAACTAACGCAAAAGAAACGAAAACTTACAAATTTCAAACCTTGCGAAATTTACTCGGACTTTCGTTAGTGTGTTTTTTGAAAAAGTTGTTGAAGTGCGTTGGCTCTGCAAATCCTAATGCGTAAGCTATTTCAGCAACGTTCCAAGTGGTTTGTTTCAAAAGTATTTTGGCTTCTTGCAACACTCTTTCTGCTATAATTTGTGAAGTGGTTTTGCCTGTGATTTCTTTTACCGCTCTGTTTAAGTAATTAGCATGTATGTTTAGCTGTGTGGCAAAATCTGCAGGTGAACGATGTACTAATATTTGATGACTGTCATCAATAGGAAATTGACGTTCCAACAATTCTAAAAACAAAGTGGCAATGCGTTGTGAAGCGTTGTTTTCGTGATTGCCGAAAGTGGTTGCAGGTTGCATTTTTAAAGCAAAAAGCACGATTTCGTAAACAATCGTTCTTAGCACATCATATTTGTATTGAAAGTCGGAATTTATCTCGTCAAACATACGTTCAAAATACTGTTCCAGTATACTGTATTGTTCTTCCGTAAGTTCAAAAACGTGATTTTCATTAGGTTGAAAAGGCGAATAATTATTGAGGTTTCCGTACTGATGAAAAAAGGATTGGTCAAAAATGCAAAACATACCGTGATGTATGCTGTCAGTATGTTCCCAACGATATGGAATAAACGGATTTGTAAAAACCAATGCAGGTTTAGTTAATTCAATAACCTTGTCGGCATACTCAATTTTGCTTTCGCCAACAAGCAAGGTTATTTTAAAATAATCTCTTCGAGTGTAGGGAACAGGCTTGATATTATTTCCCTTAAACGGCTCTATTCTGAACACATTGAAACGCCCGATGTCATTATGAAGGTTGTCAGGTAACCACTCGTTTCTTCTTTTGTAAAGTTCTTCTATTGTTTCAGCCTTTTTCATTTTGCAAAGTTACAAAATTCAAATAAGTTTCGCAATAAGTCTTATCGTAGGGTGGTGGGTGGGCTTGGCTCTTTTGGTTTTGCGAAGGGTCGGTTTTAGTGTTGGGCAAAATGGCTCTTTTGTAAAACTTGGCTTTAGCGTTGGCTTGTGCGGTTTTGCAAATGTGCCATTTACGAACGAGTTTAATATCGTTTTTTTTGTGTTCGTGAACTTCGTTTGTGCGGTGGCAGAATTTCAATTTTTGTGCGGTGGACAAAAAATAAAACACGAAAGGTCGGACAATGAGTGTCGGCTTACTCGTTGTCCTTTTGTTGTATCGTTTCTATGTCCGTGTTCACTTGTCAAAATGGTTTACTTTCTGTTTATGTTTTGGTTGTCTGTTCAATGTTCGGAGTGTCGTCTTACCATTGGCTATAACGGCTGGAAGCTTGGCGAGGGAGCGGATTGTTATCACAAATTTCCTTGCGAGGACTATTCTCCAAATATACTAAAATATTTCAAACGAAGAACTCCTCCCGCTCTTTTACCAAACTGCCCGTTAGCGGATGTTTTTTATTCTTCGACTACAAATACATTCTTCTTCATTAATTCCTCGGAAGTTATATCTAAAAAGTCAAGTTTGTTTTCTTTAGATGTAATTATTAAATGATAATTATTTGACCTTGAAAACTGAATTTTTGCAGTTCCATTTTCATTTGTTCTTGTTTTATATATTTCGTGACTTTCTCTTAAACCAAATAATGGTTGTCTATAAATTCTAACTTCTATTTCGTCATCAATTTTCGGATTTTTTAATTTATCTACACTTTTTATTTCTGCATATGTTAAATTTTCATTTTCATTTTTGGTTGGATAAGTTTCTTTTAAATTTAAGGAACAAGTCAAAATGGTTATTGTTGGCAATAACAAAATTAAATTTATGTTTTTTTTGCTTTCAATTTTTGAATAATTTTTTGTCAATATTATGCATAAACAAATAGAAACAATAACAAACAAAATTGTCGGAAAAAGAGATTTGTAAGTAATCCCGAGAAACCAAAGTAAATAAATCAAACATAATGTCAAACTTGGGATAGAAAAACCTATTAATAAATTTAACAAAATGTTTCTTTTGTAATACCAGATAAAGAAGATTGTATTAATAATTCCAAAACAAATCACTAACACATTGTCAGCTTTTCCGATTAATAGAATTGTTAAATACAAGATTGGAAGTATTGAAATTATGTAAAATATTGTCAAAACTACAAATGGTGTATTTTTCTGATTTTCTTTCATTTACGATTTTTCTCAAAATATCCGCTAACGTTTCCTCGGCTCGGCGTTCGGCCAACTTTTTTACGTTAATCGTAGATACGAAGATAAAACTTTTTTCTTAGTAAAAACGTTAATTCGAAGCGATTAACTT
>JAFDZJ010000027.1 GCA_018266965.1 Bacteroidota bacterium | reverse complement strand
AATGCACCATAATTTCAAGCCAACTTTTAATGAGCAAACAATTGCAATTCTAAACGAGTTTAAAATAAATACCGAAAACAAAATCTCAAACGAAATATTGGTTGCAATCACAAAGCGTATTGAAGACAATTTTACTTCAAAAGCAAATATTGAAAAAGGAGATTTAATGCAACACATAAATCGGTTTTACGACATTCAAGGAAAAGCTGAAAGAATAAAAAATACGCCTTTTTTGATGATTTACAGTGCATTTACCAAAATAATTGTAAGCTTCTATGTCATACTTATTCCATTATTTATTGGTGACATTGACTTGGGTGGCGAAGAAAGTGGCTTTGAGTTTTTAGCTATTCCAATTATGGTTATTATAAGCACAGCATTTTTGACAATAAACAAACTCGCAAACTTGTATGGAGAACCATTTTCGGAAAACAAAACATCTGTAACCATTGACGACATTTGTAAGACAATAGAACAGAATTGTAATGAAGTATGCGACAAGCTGAAATAAAAACTACGCCTAACACGGGTTTGGCAAAAGTGGCGGTTCAGTGCTCCGCAGCCACATTTGTGGTTAATCAAAGTTTGGTTCTCCGCATCAACATTTGTGGTGAAAATCGCCACCTTCGCCAAGCCCGAAACCGTTATGTGGCATTTTAAAACAACGACACTGCAATGAAAGACGAACTAACCGAAAATGAACATTTGGATATGCTCAACAATTCAGAAGCCGACTTATTCGGACGAAAAGAAACTTTCAAAGATTATGTGAATATCGGCTTTGACATTGAAGAAGCAAAAAGTATGGTAGGACTGAAAAACTACGATTTTTCAGCGGACGAACAATTACAGAAATTTATTGACGAACAAACTAAAAAATAACAATGTTTTCAACCAATAATCAAATTGCAGATTTTAGAAGTAGTGTTTACAAAAACGGTTTCGGTTTTGACGTTTCCGTTTTCAATAACAATGACAATTCCGTAACAGTTCATTCTAACGAACTTCTGGACAACAATTACGAAAACTTTGAAACATTTTTAGCCGATTTAACTGACAAAAATCCGCTTTGGCACACTTACTATTTTGTTCGTATTGACAAAAAGTATCAGCGAATTGTTGAACAAAAATTACAAGAAACAATTGAAAAAATATTTGACAATTTGAGCAAAAGCATTTTAAGCACAAAAGATAATTGGCAGTTTGACAACGAGCCAATGAACGAGTTTGTAAAAAATACTATTCAACAAACAATCAACAACGAATATCATTTTGAGTTTTTACAAACTCAAAACCAAACACCAACAGAAGTTCAAGTAGAACCGCAAGAACTTGACCAAATGTGGAACGGCTACTGTCCTGAAAGTTGGTTGAAAGGCAAACAAGTAAAAATGCGTTTGAACAAAAACGACTTTTACGAAAGTGAAGAAACAGGTTTACAAATTGCTGTTTTGTCGGGCGTTCAAGCCGTGATTTTGAATTTCAGAGGAAAGGGAGATTTTCGCACAACAATTTCGTATGCAGACGAAATTGAAAATGGTGAACTTTTAAGTCCACAAAATACAGAAAGACCACCGTTTAATAATCCTACCGAAGTTTTTCAAGAAAGTAAAGAAATAGAAAATTATATTAAGAAAATAAACTAATGCTAAAATATTCAACAGTTGATATTTCAGAAAAAGAACTGGAAGATTTAATAAGACAATATCCCGACCCTTTAGAAAAAGGACTTGTATATATAGACCACCAAAGGTTTACTGATAGAGGTCCATTAGATATGATTTTTGTTGATAGTGGAAAGTCATTAGTTATTGCTGAATTAAAAGTGGTAGAAGAAGATGGAATGTTAATGCAAGGTCTTGATTACTACGATTATATTGCTCGAAATTTTGAGGGAATTTGCAATGCCTACAAAGGTTTTAATATTGACACTAAACAAGATATTCGCCTAGTACTTATTGCACCAAGTTTTTCAGTGAATTTATTAAATCGCTGTAAGTGGCTTGATGTAAATTTATCATTATATACATATTCTTGTGTTCACATTGAAGAACTAAATGAAAAAATTTTAACCTTTACAGAGGTAACTTTCCCTTCAAGACCTGAAAGAATTGAAGAATATAAATTTGATGACCGTATCAATTATATTACAGACGAGGAAATGCGAAAACTTGCAAAAGAAACTCTTGAAGCTGTAAAGAAGTGGGATAGTTCAAAAATCCTCATAGAGCCTACAAAGTATAGTCTTTCACTAAAACATTCAGGAAAGGTTTTTGCTTATTTTGAACCAAGAAGAAAGTATTTTTTATTTTACACATATAACGAAGAGAACAAATGGACACCTTACAAAATTGATAATAAAGAGGAAGTAGAAAAAATTAAAACACTAATGAAGTTTAACATCGAGAAAAAATAGAGAAAAACGCCACATAACAAACAAATTGGCAATAGAGCCGGTGAAGTACTTCTATTGAGCTTTTGCGTAAGGTTGAAGAGTAGTAATTCTATTCAACATTTGTGCTAAAAGTCGGCTCCATCGCCAATTTGCAAACCGTTGTAGGCAATCTCATAAAAACAACTACATGACAATATTTAAAAATTTAAAAAAAAACAAAAAAGAATGAAAAAATTAATTTTACCTTTTCTTGCTCTAAGTAATTTATTTTTAGCACAAACCGCTTTGATTAACCAACCGGTTTCAACGATTCCGTTAGACTACATTTCTAGTTATAACCCAACTCAAAAAGGTATTTTTACGGCGGATGATTTCGAGATAACAACAATTTCAACAATTAAAAAAATAACAATTTTTGGAAAAGGCGATCCAAACTTCCTTAGCACTTTACAAGGGTT
>JAFDZJ010000279.1 GCA_018266965.1 Bacteroidota bacterium | reverse complement strand
TTGTTTTAAAAGATTAGTGTCTTTATGAGTAAAAAATAATCTTGTTTTGCTTATTGTAAATTCATTTTTGTTGTAATAAAACAAGTCGCTCCAAAAAGTTGAGTTTTCTTGTTCTTGCTTGCAAATAGCGTCTAACGTATCGAATAAAAAGTTTTGGTTTTCTGTGTCGCTGTATATGGTTTTTAATAATTCGGCAGAAACAACGGTGTTTTTGTAACGATTTTCGTTTTGGTCTTTCAAATCTTTTTTGAAAGAAATAACCGAAGTGATGAAGTTAAATAAATTGAGAAAAGAATTGTCAACCGTTAAAGCAATATCATCTTCGTCAGTTAATGAATCTGAATGAATAATAATGTGCCAAACAGTATCAATCCACTTTCCGTCAATTGATTGCTCAAATCTTTTTCTTTGTTTAGTGTCTGAAATTATTTCAGCAAAACCTGCTTTGAAGTATTCAAATTCGGTAAGAGGCTTGCCACGAGAGTTCATTTTGATATACAAGTCGTCTGTCAGACCAACTTTCTCCATATCCAATTTGTAGAAATAAAAAGGACAAGACGAATTACCAATAGTATTCCAAATATCTTTTGTGTTGAAGTTTTTATATCTCAACTCAATATCGTCAAGTACGATTAACATTGCTTGAATACTCGGGTCGTAGTCCCAAGTTTCAAAATACCAAGATTGGTTTTTAACTTCTTGACTAATTTTTTCGTGTGAAAATTCAGGTTTGAATAGAATTAGATTTCTACAAAATTCCGTTGTGCTATGTCGTGTTTCGTATAAAAAATTAGAAAGGAATTTTGTTTCTGTTTCTGAAACATTTTCTTTAACGGAAACAAACCAATACAAAAGCCAAAGTGTTGTCAGCCTTTGCTGTCCGTCAATTGGAACAAACGTAATTTTGTTGTCAGATTCTACTTCGCTAAAACCGTAAATGAAATCAAGTTCTATTTGTGCGTTTTTGTTGGTTAGTTTGTGAGCAACAAAATCAAACAATGCGTCCAAGAAATCTTTTCGGATTTTGTTGGTTTTGCTGTCTGTTCTTCCTTGAGCGTAATCTCGTTGAATGATTGGAATTTCAACTTTGTTGCTCAAAACTTCAATATAATTACTACGCATTTGTGTCAATGGGTAATGGTTTATACAATTCAACACGATTACGTATTTCTTTCAAATAAGCATTTCGTTCTTCTTCCGTCCAAACAGAATAACGTTGATTATTTTCAGATGAATAATATTTTAAGAAAACTCGTTTTGTTGCTAATGGAATAAACGCACCTGTTTTATCCATTTCAATTATTTTCCTTCGTTTAACCTCAAATACTGAATTGCTTAACGAAATATTTTCTTCAAGTCCAAGCAATGCCATATTTTGAATTTTGTGCAAATACTCGTTTTCGTTTGTGTTGTCGTTAGGAATCAGGGTTAGTATTTTTTCGCTTAGTCTTTTGAAATCTTCGTATTTGTATGTTTTTTCGTCAATAGAATTGACTTCATCAATTAATTTTTGTGCTTTATCTTTTTCGTCAGTTACGTTCAGCAATATGTTTGTATGAGAATGCAACCACTTAAACCATTCATCTCTTCTGTTTTCGTTTATTCCCTCTATGTTTTGGGCGTGAACGTGTTCTAAACTCTTTGTAATGCTTTTATACATTTCAAAAGGGAAAAACTCATTGCTGTTATTGTTGGTTCGTGTGATTTCTATATTGGTTAATAGCAACACGTTTATGATTTTACTGTGTTCATTTGGTTTTTCGTAACTCAAATCTTCCCAATCTTCATCAATAGTATTTGCTATTAACTCGTTAATTTGATTTTCAAAATTTTCTTTTGTGTTGTTGTTCTTAATGTTTATGAGTGTTCCAATTTGTGTTCCTGTGGCAATAAGAAAACCAATTTTGTGATAAAGATTTTTGTTAGAATACCAAAAAGCCAATGAACGATATATTTCTTCAACTTTTATCCATTTTTCCCAAAGCGATTCTGCTGTTTCTTTATCGTCAAAGAAATGTATGAAACTATACAATGAGTCTTTTTCGTTTGGTTTCTTGTTAGCAACGATGTCAAATAGATACTCTATTTTATTACTGTACTTATCCAAACTTTCGTTTGAAATGAATGCCCAAAATTTCGGGTTGTTAAGTTGGTTTTCTATTTCGTCCCAAATTTGAACTAACTGCGTTCTTCGTTTGATTTGATCATCTTCCGACATTCCTTTAAAACTGTCAGAGTTTACAAATTTTGCTTTTATCAGTTCAGCACTTGTAAGCGGAATTTTTCCTCTGTTTAAGCGTGTAAAGAGTTCTTCGCTTTTCTGTTTAGTGTCTTTTATTTCATACCAAATTACCTGAACACTCCATTCGGGCAGTTGTTTTTCTCCTTTGTCATTTGTAAGAACACTTGGCAAAATGATTTTCAACATTTCATCTTTTACTTGTCTTGGGATTCCTTTTTTCCCATCTTCAAACCATTCTTTAATAGTTTTGTAAGCCTCGCTCATATAGTGCAAGTCGGGCTTTGTGTTGTGGAATTTATTGGTTTCCAAGAAAGTTTTAGATTCTAATCTTGTCTTGTAATAAATGGAATACAGGTTATCAGAATAGCCTTCAGATTTCAAGTTGTTTTGCAGATATTCTAAAGTTAGATAAGTAAGAATGCGATGAAGTGTTGTTAGTCGTTGTTGTCCGTCAATTAGTTCATAACCTTGTATGGTTGTTCTGTTGATGTGTTGCCATTCCGCTTGTCTAACCACTACAGGTTGTAAACAATAAAAAGTATTTCTGTTGTTTGCCTCTTGACGATATTCCCAAATGTCGTTTAGTAGTTGCAAAACATTCGTTTTTGTCCACCTGTAACCTCGTTGGTATTCTGGAATGTAAAAATTCATTCCTAAAAGTTCCGTTACGCTTAATGTCATTATTTGGTTCTCTATCATCTTGTCAAATCGTCTGTTTTAGGTGAGTGCTCGGTTTTACGCTTGCCTGTAACGGTACGCATTGGCGATGGCAGGGGATTCAATGCTTTTCCAGCCCGAACCAAAGCTCAATAAAAAAACTAAAAGTACAGAATATGAACAAAAGAACAACAAATAATTTTCAGCCGGAACCGC
>JAFDZJ010000278.1 GCA_018266965.1 Bacteroidota bacterium | reverse complement strand
GATGCTGCAAAAAACGGTACCCTATTGCCAAATTGACCTAATAAACCACCCAAAACAGGGCCAATTATAAAACCCAAACCAAAAGCCATCCCTATCATTCCAAAATTTTTGGCTCTATTTTCGTCCGTGGAAACATCTGCAATATAAGCACTTGCAGGGGTAATACTCGCACCTGTAATACCCGAGAAAATCCTTCCTACAAAGAGCCAAAATATACTTGGTGCAAAACCCTGAATTAGAAAATTGATAGAAAATCCCACCAATGATGCCAATATTACCGGTCTTCTTCCGAATTTATCACTTAGTCCTCCTAGTATTGATGCGAATAGAAATTGAGTACTTGCATAAGCAAAACTAAGCCAACCACCATATTTGGATGCCAAGCTAACATCTCCATGGATTAATTCTTTTATAAGCGAAGGAATAACTGGTATTATTATTCCCCAACCTGTTATGTCTATCAGTAGTGTAATAAATATAAAGCCAATAGCTTTGTTTTTTTGAGAATTGAGCATGGTTACAAATTTGGGTCAAAAAAACTTCCAAATATTAGTTTTGGAAGTTTGCAAATATATAGTTTTTAAATTTTTATCTTAAATTTTTTCTTCTTTCGATTTCTTTTTTCAAAAGACCCAGTTCTCTTCCTGTTTGTCCAGCTACCGAAGTGTTTTCTTGAGCTCTTCTGGTAAGGTAAGGCACTACATCTTTCACTGGTCCATACGGAAGATATTTACTAGCGTTATATTTTTGATTTCCAAGATAATAGGTAATGTTATCACTCATACCATAGAGTTGTCCGAAATGTATTCTATAATCGTCATTAGACAAGTTTTTAGATTTCATTTTATCCATTGCCAATTCTGTAGATTTCTCGTTGTGAGTTCCAAAGAAAGACGCAATTTTGTCCAAATGATTGAGTACAAACTCTACCGCAGCATCATAATTGTCATCAGTAGCTTGTTTGTTGGGTTGTATAGGATCCGGATAGTTCAGCTCTTTTGCTCTAGCTCTTTCTTTTTCCATGTAGGCACCTCTTACAAATTTGTATCCCAAGAAATAATTTTTTTCTTGTGCTTTTTTCAGGTCGGCTTCCAAATAAGCAATTCTACCAGTTCTGTACATTTGGATAGTATTCCAAACAATAGCTTTTTCTTTGTTGAATTTTTCCATCATTTCGTTTACCAAATCATCAACAGCGGATTGCATCCAAGACTCTTCGGCATCTACCATAATGATAACATTTTTTTCATACGCCAATTGGCATACTTCCAAGTATCTTTGTTTTACTTTTTCCCATTCTTGTTTTTCGGAATTGGTAAGTTCTTTGTTTTTTTGAATTTCTGTATAAAGATACAATCTACCAAAACCCGTTGGTTTGAACACCACGAATGGGATTGCAGGATTTCCTTCGGCAAATTTTATATTTTGTTTTATTTCTTCGCAAGTGATATCAAATGTAGTTTCGTCTTCTTTTCCCTCAATTGCATAATCGAAAATACTTCCTATATGATGTTTGTACATTTGTTGTACAACTTTGGAACTTTCTTCCCTACTTACACCTCCACAAAATTGTTCGAAAAGTGTATTTTTTACAATATTTTCTACAAAAGGAAAATTATTTTTTATGGTAAAATTTAGGGCATCTATTCCAATTCCTGTCAAACTAGGATATTGTATCATGGTAAACATCCATTTTGCTTTTTCTAGTTGTTGAGTGCTTTTATCGGCAAATGCTATTTTGGTATCATTAAATATGGACATGGTAATTTATTATTTTAAAATCGTACAAAAATAATCATTAATCCAATCTAAAAAAAATTAGACTCTCATAATTATTCCATCAATCATCATCGCTATTATACCTAGAAACAGCCAAAGCCTCAAAATATTCATTATATAATATTTTGAATTTTTTGCAGAGTTATTGTAATAGAAGATTAATATTGCAAACAATAATATCCCCAACAAATAATAACACCACATTACGGAATGTTGAATATTCTTTGTTAGAATAAAAAAAGAATTGACAATCAACAATAGTAAAATACTGACAATAAATAATTTAGTGGTATTTTTAGAAAAACAATTAGGTATAGTTTTGTATCCGAATATTTCATCGACATTCTTGGTAAGTGTATCTTTTAAAATATCAATTACCAGTAAAATACCAAATAAAAATGTTGCCATCAAAAATATTTTCATCGAGAAAGTTTGATAGTAAATCAACATTCCGAAAAAGGGATACAAGGTTAGGCTGACAAATGTCATATTATTCAATATAAGAATTTTGGAGAGTTTATGACTATACAGCCACATAAAAAATTGGTAAATAATAAAAAATACAAATACCCTCCACGAAATATAGAATGCTACGATTAGCGAAACAAGATTGAGAATGATATATGCGTACAAAAAGTACTTTTGTTTCAGAAAACTTTGAATTTTCGTTCTAAAAGGTCTAGTAACTTTGTCTTTTTCTTTATCATAAAACTGGTTGATTATCCCTCCTGCTCCTATACTAAGTACACTGCAAAAAATAATTCCATGTACACGGAAATCAAAAACAAAGTTTCTAAAACTTTCCTCTTGATTGAAAAGAAAAAAAGTAGATATATATAGAGCAATGGTAAGCAATGCTACTACCAGCAATTTGGTACCCAATACAAAAGCCAATAACTGAGAAAGTCGGTATAAAAACTTTTTATCCATCAAATTGAGTATCTTGTTGGAAATTTATAATTACTTATTTTAAAGAAATGAATAAGAAAAAATCTAAAATCGATAGATTACTTCTTTTTGAAAGCCCGAAAGCATTTTCTCTGCTTTTTCGTAGTCTTTGGAAAAACCTAGTATATATCCACCTCCGCCACTTCCACAAAGTTTTAGGTAATAGGCATTGGTATCCAAACCTTTTTTCCAAGCGTGATAGATACTTTTCGGTATCATTGGTTTGAAGTGTTCATAAGCCCAAACAGATAGATTTTTCAAGTTTCTGAAAAAGGGATTCATTTCTTTTTTTAGAAAAGCTTGGATACAAGCATTATTATAATGTATAAATTCTTCTTTTAGTGTTTTTCTAAACCCTTCGGTTTTCATTTTTTCAAAGAAAATCTGTACCATAGGTCCTGTTTCTCCTACTATTCCGGAGTCTATAAGGAAAATAGCTCCTTTGCCAATTTCTTCTTTTGGTATATTCACTTTGTCCACACTTTCCTTGTTTTCTATAAGTATAGGCAAATTCATAAAACAAATCAATGGATCTATACCCGAACTTTTTCCATGAAAATAACTTTCTAATATCCCAAAAACTTTTTTCAACTCTTTCAGTTGGTCTTTGGAAATGGTTTCTGGCAATAATTTGTGGATAGAATATTTTGCGAAAATTGCAGCAACCAATGCTCCGGAACTTCCTACTCCATAACCTTGTGGTATGTTGGAATCGAAATACAAACCATTGGAAATATCATGTTGTAGCGATACAATATCAATTGCAAATTCGTTGGGCAAATCCAATTTCTCCAAATATTTCGAGTATTTTTTTAAAGAATTGTTGGATTGGGAAATAAATTCCGAATCTACAACGGAGAATTTCAATGAACCTTTGTAGTAACTATATGGTAGAGTAAGACCTTGGGAGTCTTCTATAATACCATATTCTCCGAACAGAAGTATTTTGGCGTAGAACAAAGGGTTATTCATCTTTATATTTTTTGTTTGTGTAATGCAAAAATACAAAATTATTATAATAATCTATAATTTTTTATTAATTCCGCAGAGCAAACATATTAAAAAAACCTTGTCCAAAAATTGGAAACAAGGTTTGTAATTAACATGGTGTTATTCCGGTTTGTAGGAGTCTTTTAAAGTTACTGTCCTGTTGAAAATCAATTTCTCACTGTTAGAGTCTTTGTCTTTAGCAAAATATCCTATTCTTTGGAATTGCAATGGTTCTTCGATATTTACATTTTCCAATTCGGGTTCGGCAAAAGCATTGGTAATTTGTACAGAATTTGGATTTAGATATTGCAAAAAATCTGTTTCTTTTTCTGCATCTGGTTGTTCTACTGTAAAAAGCCTTTCGTACAATCTTACTTCAATAGGCAAAGCCTGTTCTGCTGCTACCCAATGGAGAGTTCCTTTTACTTTTCTTAAAGATTCTTCTGTACCACTACCCGATTTCGATTTTTCGTCGTATGTGGCAAATATAGTGGTAATTTCGCCGTTAGCATCTTTTTCTACCCTTTCAGCTTTTATGATATAAGCGGATTTCAACCTAACTTCTCCGCCTAATTTTAGTCTGAAAAATTTATTATTGGCTTCCTCTTTGAAATCTTCTTTTTCTATATATAATACTTTTGAGAAAGGTACTTTCCTAGTTCCGGCATTAGTGTCTTCCGGATTATTTTCAGTATCGAGCCATTCGGTTTGGTTTTCGGGGTAGTTTTCAATTACTAATTTTATGGGATCCATCACAACCATCATTCTTTTGGCTACTTTGTTCAGGTCTTCTCTTACACAAAACTCTAATAACTGTATCTCGATAAGATTTTCTCGTTTTGCAACGCCAACTTTTTCTATAAAATTACGGATAGCATTAGGTGTATAACCTTTTCTTCTCATTCCGGAAATGGTTGGCATCCTAGGATCGTCCCAACCATTAACAGCATTTTCAGCTATTAATTTTTGGAGTTTTCTTTTGGAAGTTATCATATAGGTAACATTCATCCTTGCAAATTCTCTTTGCTTGTTTCGGACTTTTGTTTCATCATATATTTGATCCAAATACCAATTGTAAAGTGGTCTATGATTTTCGAATTCCAAAGAACACAAAGAGTGGGAAATTTGTTCGATATAATCACTTTCTCCATGAGCCCAATCGTACATTGGATATATTTTCCAATCAGTTCCTGTCCTATGATGTGGTCTTTTTAGTATCCTGTACATTACTGGATCTCTCATATTCATATTAGGAGAAGTCATGTCTATTTTTGCTCTCAAAGACATAGTACCTTCTTGGAATTCTCCATTTTTCATTTTTTCAAAAAGCTCCAAAGATTCTTCTATTGGTCTGTTTCTATATGGGCTTTCTACTCCTGGTTCTGTGGGATTTTTCCTTTGTTCGGTAATATTTTCCGAGGATTGCTCATCAACATAAGCTTTACCTTGTTTTATCATCAAAACAGCCCAATCGTACAATTGAGAGAAATAGTCGGAAGCATACAATTCTTTATCCCATTGGAAACCAAGCCAAGCCACATCTTTCTTTATAGAGTCCACAAATTCTTGCTCTTCTTTTTCGGGATTGGTATCGTCGAATCGAAGATTTACAGGAGCGTTATACTTTTCTCCCAATCCGAAATTTATGCAAATAGCTTTCGTGTGTCCAATATGCAGATAGCCATTGGGTTCTGGTGGAAACCTGAAACGAAGTTGTTCTTTTTTCAGTCCATTTGTAAGGTCTTCTTCTATAATTTGTTCTATAAAATTCAAAGGTTTTTTTTCTATATCCATGGATAAAAATATTGTGGCACAAAGGTAATAAAATCTAGTGGGCAACAAAAAAGTAAAATGGTGGTTTTTCCTGCTTTTTATAAATTTTTAGTTTATAAATTTGATTATTAATTTTAAAAACCAAATGCCATGTCTATTTTTATTTTAAGTAACAGAAAAATTATCCGTAATAAAGGAGAAAATGTAGATTCCTTTTCCAACGACGAATATTCTTTGCCCAATTTTCGAATCGCAAGATGCAATGTGGACGACATCCCTGAACCTAACGGAGATAAAAAAAAATACAAAAACAGAAATATTTTGGATTACACCATACTTTCTGAACCAGAAGATTATGGATATTCCAAAGTATTGGATTTGTTATTAAAAGAAAAAAAACTGAAAGATAGCCCTATAATAAAAGACAATCTCGGAGGTAGCCAAAGAATGTTCTACGAACTCTACAAATCCATGGTACAAGCAGGTAAAAAAGCGAGAGATGTGATGATTTTTATCCACGGATATGCTTATACATTTGATGAAGAATTGAAAGCAATTTTGGATTTAAAAAAAATGTTTATTGATAATAAAAAAACTCCAATAGAAAATATTATTTTTATTAGTTGGCCTGCATCTAGCACTGTGTTTCCATTGACTTATTTTGATGATAAATTAATGAGTATCAATAGTGGACATTCTCTTTTAAGACTTTTCTATCTCTATTCTCAATTTTTAAAAGAAATTTTTTCCAACAAAGATCTAGTACCATGTAATCAAAAAATACATTTGGTAGCACACTCCATGGGAAATAGAGTATTACAAAGTATGTTATACAGCTTGAAAACCGAAAATATCAATCGTGTTATAGACCAAGTGATATTGTTGAATGCCGATGTTTCCTATAAAGTATTTGAGGAGTCCGAAGATTCATTTTACAAATTACCTGCACTTGCAAACAGAATTTCTATCTACATCAACAGAAAAGATTTAATATTGAATATCTCACAATTTTCCAAAAATATTCTCTCGCCAAGATTAGGAAAAACAGGTCCTTCAAATTTTGAAAATTTGAAAAATGTTGTTTCTATTATCGATTGTACCCATACAAAAAATGATCTGAACTCTTCACTAAAAATGGAATTGGGAGAACATTGGGGATACCTATCCAGCTCGTCTGTGCAAAATGACATCTTCGCTAACCTAAGTGGGATAGACAAAACACTGATTGCAAATAGAAGAAAAACAGATGATACTACCTATGAGTTATTGGCATAAGTGAAAATTTATTTTTCCCACACCAATACACTGGCTCCTAAAATTGCTGAATCCGCTTCTTCCAACTCACTGAGAACCAGCTTTACCTTGTTTCTGAAAATTGGAAGAAGATTTCTTTCCATATACAATTTGGTGGGTTTCAATAAAAAATCACCTGCTTGTATCACTCCTCCGAACAATAAGATAGCTTCAGGAGAAGAAAACATAACAAAATTAGCCATTGCCTCGCCAAGCTTTTGTCCGGTATATCTAAAAACTTCTATTGCAGTGGGATCGCCTTTTTTAGCACATTCGTGGGTGGTCCTACTGTTTATTTCCTCTTCGGGATAGTCATTGAGCATGGAATTTGGAAATTCGGCACGCATTTTTTTTGCTGTTATTGCAATTCCTGTTGCCGAAGCATAAGATTCCAAGCAACCTTCGGAACCTGTACTCCAATGTTTTCTACCATTAGGTTTCACAATAGTATGTCCCAATTCTCCGGCAAAACCATCATGACCATAGATAATTTGTCCATTGGAAACAATACCACTTCCAACACCTGTACCTAGAGTAATCATTATGAAATCTTTCATTCCTCTAGCTGCACCAAACATCATTTCTCCAAGTGCAGCAGCATTGGCATCATTGGTAACTTTACAGGTAACACCAAATTTTTGACTCATAAGTTGTGCTAATTCCAAATTCCCTTTCCAGGGTAAATTGGGAGCATATTCTACTCTACCGGTATAATAATTTCCGTTCGGAGCACCCATTCCTATCCCTGCCAGATTATTATTTCCACAAAATTTTTGAATTGATGGATTGATGGTAGTATATAAGGCATCTATAAAATCCTCGATTGTAGCATGTCCAGTAGTTTTTATACTTCCTTTGGTAAGGATTTCTCCTCTATGATTAACCAATCCAAATTTGGTAGAAGTACCTCCTACATCTATTCCCAAGGCTATTTGATTGGACAAATTGAGTAATGTCATGTTCAGTTTTTATTAAATATAATATTGTTGCAAATTATAAAATAAATTCAAAAAAATAAATAGTTTTTGAAAATAAATTTAAAATTTTTGCCCACATTTATTTTTAAAAATTTAATGACTATTCTAAAATACTGTTTTCATTATATAAAAAAAATCTGTATATTTGTTAAAATTAAAAATTATTAAAAATGGAACAGCAGGAAAACAAAAAAGTATTAGCAGGTATATTGGCAATTGTACTTGGAGGTTTTGGAGTACACAAATTTATTTTGGGTTATACAAAAGCTGGTATAATACAAATTATTATCACTATCGTAACTTGTGGTATTGGTAGTGTACTAGGATTAATAGAGGGCATTATCTACCTAACCAAATCCGATGAAGAGTTTTATAAAACTTACCAACAAGGAACAAAAGAATGGTTCTAAATAAAATAAAAAACACTCCATTGTGAGTGTTTTTTTAATAATAAACTGGTGTAGAAAATTTTATTTCATTTTAGCCAATTTCTCTCTAAAGTTTAGTGTGAGTTCTTTTTCAATTTCTTTGAAAGGAATACTGATATAGACAACCCCAGCTGCATAAGCTGTAATCTCATATTGGTTATAGACAAAGGTTATTTTATCTTTATCAAAAAAGAAATTATTATTCAGTGGGATATTTTTTTCCAAAAGCATTTCTTTTTGATCCTTGTTATTAAAATGATTCATTAAAATAGTTGACCATTTGGTGTCTTTTGTATTATTGAAAATATCTTCTTGATGAATTACTTTATTGTTTTCCAAATCGAAAACTTTATAAGTTTCATTGTAAAAACCATGAGCACCTCCTGTATAACCTCCGATACTGTAAGAAATAGTAAGGATATTATTGGTGTTAGAAATCAATTTCATTTTGGATTCCTGATCCCAGGTCTGTTTTGCTTCCGGCACAAAATCATTTTCCCTTTTAGTAGTTACAAAATGTTCCTTTGCTTTGTGGTTTAGGATATTTTGCAAAGATTTTTTATCAAAATCGGTTGCAAATATTACAGCAGGTTTATAGATACTGTCCAATAAAACTTTGTCTTTAATCTCCGGAAAAACCAACAATTGTTGTGCAAAACTTATAGTCAAGTTATTGTATATGGCAGATGAGTCTGCAACTTTCACAGAGTCTATTGTAAATTTTTGTAATTCCGACTTTTCAGTATCTTTTGTATTGTTTTCATTGATTGTATTTTTCTGACAAGAGAATAGCATAATGAAAACACAAGTGGAAATAATTGATTTTTTCATATTTGATTTTATTAATTTTTACTTTTAAAATTCATCAAAAAACCTTGCCATTTTAATTATTATTTTAATGCAAAAAATGAACAAGGTTAAAAAAAAAAAAATGAAATTAGAACTTATTCATAAAAATTAAATAAGTCTAATATTATTTTATAGGATTAGACATCTATTTTGGCATAGATAGCATTTTTCTCTATAAACTCTCTTCTAGGAGGTACTTCATCACCCATTAGCATTGAGAAAACATTATCAGCTTCTGCAAGACTTTCTATGGTAACTTGTTTTAGGATACGATTTTCTGGGTTGAGAGTGGTTTCCCATAATTGTTCGGGATTCATTTCTCCAAGACCTTTGTACCTTTGTACTTCTACACCTTTTCCATCGGTTGCCATTTCTAATGTTTTTTCTTCTCTTTCTTTTTCGTTGTAGGCATATACTTTTTTATTACCTTTTTTCAAAAGATACAGAGGAGGTTGTGCAATATAGATATATCCGTTCTCTATTAATTCCTTCATATATCTGAAGAAAAAAGTAAGGATAAGTGTCGAGATATGGGAGCCATCGATATCGGCATCCGTCATGATTACAATTTTATGATACCTAAGCTTTGTCATATTCAATGCTTTACTATCTTCTTCTGTACCAACAGAAACGCCGAGTGCGGTGTATATATTTTTTATTTCTTCGTTGTCATATACTTTGTGCAACATAGATTTTTCAACATTAAGGATTTTACCTCTTAATGGTAATATCGCTTGGAAATGTCTATCTCTACCTTGTTTTGCTGTTCCACCTGCGGAATCTCCCTCTACTAAAAACAATTCGGAAATGGCAGGATCTTTGGAAGAACAATCCGATAATTTACCTGGTAATCCGGAACCTCCCATTGGGGATTTTCTCTGTACCATTTCTCTAGCTTTTTTAGCTGCTTGTCTTGCTTTTGCTGCTAAAACAACTTTTTGTACGATGGTTTTTGCTTCATTGGGATTTTCTTCTAGAAAATTGGTAAGCATTTCGCCAACAATTTTATCCACTGCACCAGAAACTTCGGAATTTCCTAGTTTTGTTTTGGTTTGCCCTTCAAATTGAGGTTCCATTACTTTAACAGAAATAACCGCTGTTAGTCCTTCTCGGAAATCGTCTCCTGTAACTTCTACTTTTTCTTTTTGTGGAAGTCCCAATTCATCGGCGTATTTTTTCAATGTCCTAGTAAGTGCTCTTCTAAAACCAGCCAAATGAGTTCCTCCTTCGTGTGTATTGATGTTATTGACATAGGAATGAAGATTTTCATTGAATGAGGTATTGTACCTCATGGCAACTTCTACCGGAATATCGTCCCTTTCGCCTTCCATGAAAATTACATGTTCCATGATGGACTCTCTGTTGCCATCTATATATTGTACAAATTCTTTCAAACCACCTTCGGAATGGAAAGTTTCTGTTCGGAAAGTACCATCTTCGTTAGGAGTTCTTTCGTCTGTAAGGGTTATCGTAATTCCTTTATTAAGATAAGAAAGCTCTCTCAATCGGTTAGCAAGTGTGTCGTAGTTATATACTAATTCTGTGAATATGCTATCATCTGGTTGAAAAAACTGTTGGGTACCTCTCTTATCACTTTTGCCAATTTCTTGGACATCAGATTGAGCTTTACCTTTGGAATATTCCTGTTGATAGATATTACCATCTCGAAATACGGTGGTTATCATCTTTACAGAAAGAGCATTAACACAAGAAACACCCACT
>JAFDZJ010000277.1 GCA_018266965.1 Bacteroidota bacterium | reverse complement strand
TCCAACAAGTTTTTGAAAGAGTCGTTTTCGAATTTTATTCCTTGTCCGAAAATACTAATTCCTACAAACAGCAATAAGATAGCTGATATTTTATTCATAAATGAAAATTTTAATCGACAAAAATACAAAATTTTGATTTATGTCTTTTTTGTAAATTTGTATCCAATTTTAAAATTATCATATTATGAAAAAGATTTTTACAGTATTAAGTATTATAGCAGTGTCAGCAGTTTCTAATGCACAAATCCTTATAAACTAAGTATATGGAGTCGGTGGAAATAGTGGAGCACCATATAAAAATGACTTTATCGAATTGAAAAATTTTGGTAGCACAACTGCAACTTTAAATGGAGCTTATGTTTTTTATACATCAAGTGGTGGAACATTTACTACGCTAAACAGTCATGCTTTACCAAATATTACTTTGGGTCCGGGACAAATTTTTCTTATCCAAGAGGGTTCTGGGGGAGGTTTTGGTATTGACTTGCCTACTCCGGACGCAACAGGAACTTTGAATATTTCTGCATCTGCTGGAAAACTTGCAATAGCCAAAAGTTCTGCTATCCCAACAGGTTCTACAGACACCAATTTGGTGGATTTTGTAGGGTTTGGTACTACTGCCAATGACTATTATGTTGCAGCAGCTCCTGCTCCTAACAATGCAAACTCTATCAATAGGGTGGCAACAAATAATAACAACTCCACAGATTATGCTTTAGCTGCTCCATCTCCAAAAAATATGGCTTCACTGTCTGTATCAGACATCAACCCTACGGGATATTCTTTCGTGAAAAACACCTTCGTAAAATCGGATATTAACTTTGGTTCTTCGGTTAAAGATGTGAAAATCTATAATATGCTTGGACAAGTCGTAAGAACTGTATCATTGAAAAATAGTAGAACTATAAATGTTTCTGATCTTCCAAAAGGTAATTATATCGTAACGGGTACTATTAACAATATTCCTGTTTCTGAAAAGATTTTGAAAGACTAGATAATACTAATTTATAAAGTTAAAAACACTTTCCTGAATTTTGGAAAGTGTTTTTTATTTTCTGTTACAAAAAGCTTCTGGTTAGCAATAATCAACTAAAAAATATATCCCAAACCAAGATACAAAACATTCTGGGAATTGGTATAGTTAATTTCTGTTCCGGTGCTATTATTGATGAACTGCCTATCGTCTTTGGAGAAGGAACCTTCGTATCTTCCACTGATAATGATTTTTTCAATAGATATTTCTGCACCTATTTGATATCCTAAATTAAATTGAGTATTATTTTTGGAAATAACAATATCATTAAAAGTATCATTGGATTTCAGGTTGATGTGTGCAATAGGTCCAACAAAAACACTAAAATAATTTTCAAATATATTTGCTCCTAGTAATACCGGAACATCTATCCTTTTGGTATTGGCTACTAAATTTGTGTTGTAGGAAGGTTCTACAAATTCATTTTTATATTCTGTGTAATAGACTTCTGGCATCAAGAAAAAACTATTGCCTGGAAGTTTTGTTTTTGCAGAAAGTCCAATGTTATATCCCATACTATTTTTCCCACTCTCGGAATAGGTGGTAAGCATAGCCTTGTTGATATCGCTCCAATTGGATGAAGAAGTAGGCACTATCAAATGTGCTTTTACCGACAATTGTGTTTGTGCAGAAAGACTATTAAGTACAATAATACTTACTGCTAAAAATACTTTTTTCATTAATTATTAATTTTTAATTAAAAAATATTTTTATTCATCTTTTGTGATTATGTTTTCAATAGAAGTTTGGTTGGTCGCTATCAAATATTTTCTTAATTCTTTGAACAATTCGGAAGAATAAACAAAATCTATCAAGTATTGATTGTTTGCAGAAATCAATATATCCTTGTTTCCTTCCCACTCTTTGATGCCTTTTCTCAAATAGATGATTTTCTCACCTATGGTCATTACCGAATTCATATCATGGGTGTTGATGATGGTTGTTGTGTTGTACTCTTTGGTAATTTCCAACAGCAAATCATCAATAATGTTGGAGGTGTATGGATCCAATCCAGAGTTGGGTTCGTCACAAAACAAATATTTTGGATTGTTGACAATTGCTCTTGCAATGGCAACTCTTTTTTGCATACCTCCTGAGATTTCGGAAGGATATTTTTTATCCGCATTTTCTAGGTGTACCCTAGCAATAACTTCTTGTACTCTTTTTCTTTTTTCGGTATAGGTAAGGTTGGTAAACATATCCAACGGGAACATGATATTTTCTTGTACTGTCATAGAGTCGAACAATGCCGAACCTTGGAAAAGAGTGCCTATCTCCGAGCGAAGTTGCTGCTTTTCCTCTCTGTTCATTTTATTAATATCTTTACCATCAAATAGAATTTCGCCACTGGTAGGCAAATATACATTGAGCAGAGATTTTAGGAAAACAGTTTTCCCCGAACCACTTTGCCCAATAATAAGGTTGACTTTTCCTTTTTCCAATACCGTAGAAACTCCTTTTAGTACTTCGGTTTCGTCGAATTTTTTTCTTAAATTTTTTACTTCAATCATTAGCTCAATATCATTTGGGTTAGTATAAGTTCGGAAATAATTATGGAAATCATTGTCCAAACCACAGCTTGTGTACTTGCTCTACCTACTTCCAAAGAACCACCTTTTACGAAATAACCAAAATAAGCAGGAATTGTAGCAATTAGAAAAGCAAAAACAAAAGTTTTCAAAAAAGCATAATAAAAAAATAACATTGGCATAAATCTTTGGATACCTATGATATAATCATTAGTTGTCCAATTATCCGTAATTATCCCAGCTAGATAACCACCCCAAATTCCAAATACAATACTAATAGCAATAAGTAAAGGGTTGAAAATAAGACTAGCAATAATTTTTGGAAAGATAAGATAGTTAGGAGAATTTACCCCCATAATATCAAGAGCATCTATTTGTTCTGTAACTCTCATGGTTCCAATACTGGAAGCAATATAGGAACCGACTTTCCCTGCCAAGATTAAGGAGATAATGGTGGGTGAAAATTCCAAAATCAATACGGCTTTGGTTGCAAATCCTACAAATACTATGGGTATAGGAATGGTTGCCGTTTGGAAATTGTTGTACATTTGGATAGCGATTACAGCACCAATAAAGATAGAAGTAAAAATAACTAATCCAAAGGAATTAACCCCCAAATCATAAATTTCCCGCATGAGATTTTTAAAAAAAACGGAGGACTTCTGGGGTTTCTGTATGACTTTTCCTAGAAGCATAAAATATTCGCCAATTCTCGTAAAGAGTATTTTCAACATAATTATAATGTTTTATTTTGCATTTTTGTCTCCAAAAATAATTAAAAAAATGGTTTTCAGAATTAATATACCATCTAATATGATAGTCCAATTTTTTACATAAAAAGCATCTGCCAAAATCCTTTTCTGCATTTCGATTTCCATGTTCATTTCTTTGTCGCCACGGTATCCACTAACTTGTGCAAGTCCGGTAATCCCAGGTTTTACTAGGCTACGGACAGTGTATCTACCAATAATAGGTTTGTACTTGTTATCTACCAACAACATGTGAGGTCGAGGTCCAACTACGGACATTGTACCAAATAATACATTGATGAATTGTGGTAACTCATCTAAACTTGTTTTTCTTAAAAATCGTCCGACTCTTGTTATTCTTTCGTCATTTTCCAAAGTGGTTTTGGTAGAAGATTCGTCATTAACAACCATGGTACGAAATTTAAGACAATGAAAAATTTCATCATGATATCCATATCTTTTTTGTTTGAAAAAAATAGGTCCTTTGCTTGTTAATTTTATGATAATGCCAATAATTGGAAATAACCAAGAGCAGATTGTTACTAATACCAAAACAGAAAAAACAATATCAAAAAGTCTTTTTATTAAATAATTAATATTGCTTTCCAATGGGAAATGTGTTGGGGTTAGTACAGGTTGCGATGCTATATAGTTGAGGTCGTATTTGAAATAATGATCCTGTATAATACTAGGTATCAATACTATTTTTACCTTGGCAATTTCTGCTTCTGCAAATATCTTTTCTTCTGTATCCTTGTCCAGACCGGAGTTCTCGGAGTTAAGGAACAATGTGTGTATGGAATTTTCTTTCCAAAATGTTTTTATCCCTTCAATATCATTCTCGGAGTTATTGTATTTGAAAATTCTAAATCCATAATCTTTTCTTTGTGTCAATACATCTTCTAATATGATAGTTGCAGAAGTGTTGTCATTGAAAAACATAATGTTCCTAAAGTTTCCACCAAAGGTTCTAAAAGATTTTAATAAAAAGAAAATAAAACTTTTTACTATCAATAAAACGAGAAATAATACAAAAATCATCAGAAACCTTTCGGATTTTATAAATTCATTGTTGCTGACTTTCCCCAATAAAATTATACCGAAAAGAAAAATTAACATTTGACTGAAATATCGTTCGAGATAGACCGTATAAGTAAGATTTCTCGATATGTTGTACAATTTTGTTCTACTGCTTAGTAATACCCAAAACAATGCGAGTAACACTACGGTAAACAAGTTTTGCTCTGTAGAATCTCCAGGAATTTTTTTTTGCAAAAAGAAATACGAAAATACAGCAACCATTACCACTATATCTAGTAGTACCACTATTACCTTCAAATATTTGGAGTATCGTAATCTTTGCATTTGATTTGGAAAATGTATTTCTTAAGCTATACTATTGTCTGGTTTATGGAATATTGAGATATTTATGGGTTTGTACAGAGATTTGCCACTCCGGGTTTTGTAGGATAAAGTCTGTAATTTTCGGATAATTTTCCACTCTTTTGCTCCATTCGCTTTGCAAGTATAGTTTGCAATTCGGATTTACTTTGGCAGCCTGTTCTTCGGAAAATATAAAATCGTGGGAGTTGAAGATTATCATTTTCAACTCATGAGCTTTTTTATAAATTTCTTCCAGTGGTAATTTAGTTTTTTTAGGAGAAAGGGTTATCCAATCCAGTTGTCCGGAAAGGGGATAGGCTCCGGAAGTTTCTATGTGGATAGTGCAACCCAATTCTTTTAATTTAGAAGTTATAAAATCCAAATTGTAAGAAAGAGGCTCTCCTCCTGTAAGTACTATGGTTTTGCAATGTTTTGCTGCGGTTGTTGCAATTTCTTCTGCATCTACCAAAGGGTGCAAATTGGGATTCCAACTTTCTTTCACATCGCACCAATGACAACCGACATCGCAACCACCAACTCTTATGAAGTAGGCAGCTTTTCCAGTATGAGCACCCTCTCCTTGTATGGTATAAAAATGCTCCATGATAGGGAGCATTTTACCTTGTTCCAATAATATTTCTTGTTCTTTTGTCATCCCAAATTAGTCGTTGTATTTAGAAGTTTTGTAGGCGATGAGTGTATTTTTCATCAACATAGCTCTAGTCATAGGACCTACTCCACCAGGTACAGGAGTAATCCAACTTGCTTTTTCGGCACAACTATCAAAATCTACATCTCCTGCAAGATGATAACCTTTTTCGGAATTGTCATCAACTCTGGTAATTCCTACATCAACAATTACGGCACCTTCCTTTATCATATTTCCTTTTAAGAAATGAGGATCACCCAAAGCGGTTATTACAATGTCTGCTTTTTTGGTATATTCTTCTATTTGCTCGGTATAGGAATGGGTAAGAGTTACAGTAGAATTTCCAGGAAAATCTTTTCTCCCCATCAAGATACTCATAGGTCTGCCAACAATTCGGCTTCTCCCAATGATAACACAATCTTTGCCTTTGGTTTCTATATTGTATCTCTCTAGTAGTGTTAAGATTCCGAATGGAGTTGCAGGTAGAAAAGTGTCCATTTCCAATGCCATTTTCCCAAAATTTTCAGGATGAAAACCATCTACATCTTTTCTAGGATCAATAGCCATTATTATTTTCTCTTGGTCAATTTGTTTGGGCAAAGGAAGTTGGACTATAAAGCCATCTACCTTTTTGGATTTATTAAGCTCTTCAATTTTTTCTAAAAGTTCGGCTTCGGAAACCGTTGCGGGAAATTTTATTAACGATGATGAAAAACCTACCTCTTCACAATCTTTCACTTTGGAATTTACATACGCTTTGCTTGCTCCATTATTTCCAACCAATATTGCTACCAAATGTGGAGCCCTTCTTTTTCCTTCGAGTATTTTTTGTACCTCTTCTTTTATTTCTTCTTTTATTTCTTTGGAAACTTTCAATCCGTTCAATATCTGAGCCATATTTTTTCTTTTTACATTTTACTTCTTAACTTTTATCTTCTTGCTTTTTTCTTAACAAAATCCATTAGTCCTACCGTGGAAGAGTCCTGCAAAGATACAACTTCTGAATTTTCCAATTTCTCCAAAATAGTTGTTGCAATTTTTTTTCCTAATTCTACACCAAACTGGTCAAAACTATATATATTCCAAATCACTCCTTGTACAAATATTTTGTGTTCGTAGAGTGCTATCAATTGTCCTAGATTATAGGGAGATAGCTCATCAAAAATAATACAAAGACTTGGGGTATTTCCTTGGAAAACTTTGAAATTGGGGGTTGCATTATTTTTTTCTTCGACCAATACTTCTGCTTTCGTTTTACCAAAAGCCAATGCTTTGGATTGAGCGAGGCAATTTGCCAATAATTTTTCTTGATGGTTGGAAAGCGGGTTACATGATTTTGCAAATGCAATAAAATCCACCGGAATAAGTTCTGTACCTTGATGAATGAGCTGAAAAAATGCGTGTTGTCCATTGGTTCCTGCTGTTCCCCAAATAATAGGTCCGGTTTCATAATCTACAAAATCCCCATTTCTATCTACCGATTTGCCATTGCTTTCCATATCGCATTGTTGCAGGTAGGCAGGGAATTTTTCTAAATATTGGGAGTATGGTGCAATGTTGTAACTGGTTGCAGCAAAAAAATTACGATACCAAATCCCTAGTAAAGCCATGATAACTGGGATATTTTGGTCTAATGGTGCGGTTAGAAAATGTTGGTCTATTTCATTTGCTCCTTTCAATAATTGTTGAAAGTTTTCGAATCCTATCGCCAAAGAAATACTAAGACCAATGGCACTCCACAAGGAATACCTTCCGCCAACCCAATCCCAAAATTCGAATATATTTTCTTCTGAAATTCCAAATTCCAAAACGGCTTCTGTATTAGTGGACAAAGCGACAAAATGTTTGGCTACATCTTCCTTTTTTCCTATTTCCAAAAACCATTTTTTGGCAGACAGAGCATTTGTCATTGTTTCTTGGGTAGTAAAAGTTTTGGAAGCTATAATAAACAATGTTGTTTCTGGGTTTAATTCTTTCAAAATTTCAGCAATATGATTGCTGTCCACATTGGAAACAAAATGAACAGAAAGTCTAGTTTTGTAGTGTTTCAGTGCTTGACAAACCATATCCGGACCCAAATCCGAACCTCCAATGCCGATATTGACAATGTCTGTGATTTTTTTTCCACTAAAACCAGTGTGTCTTCCTTGTAATATATTTTCCGAGAAGACTTTCATTTGGTCTAATACTTTTTTTATTTTCGGTTTGATGTTTTCTCCATTTACCAAAATCTCTTTCTCCGAAAAATCTCTAAGTGCAGTATGCAAAACAGCCCTATCTTCGGTTTTGTTTATTTTTTCTCCATAGAACATAGCTTTTGTAGCAGCTTCCAATTGACATTCTTCTGCTAAACAAAATAATAATTCTAGGGTT
>JAFDZJ010000276.1 GCA_018266965.1 Bacteroidota bacterium | reverse complement strand
ATAAAGGAAGAATTGGGTGACGACTTTTCTTATTTTGAAATTAATATCGCCGTTGCCTATAATAAATTACAGGTTAGAGGTTAGAGGTTAGAAATTAGAGATTAGATAGCTTGTTTCGTCATTAGGCGAGATTAGATAGTTTCCTTTATTTTAAGATTAGACTATAGACATAAATATTAATATCGGTAAGAAATAAAAATAAAACTATCCGATATTAAGAAAAAAAATAATACCTTTGTGGTGTAAAATGGAGCAATATGAAATGGCAAGAATATCCATATCACTTTGAAGGCCTGGAAACCTACCTCGAAAGAATTCTTCAAAAAAAAGAAGAGTTGGACAAGTTACGCCCCATTCCCAGCTATGCCCTGAAAAGCATAAAAGAAAGTATGACGATAGAATGGACTTATAATTCCAATAGTATTGAAGGAAATACCTTGACTCTACAAGAAACAAAAATGGTCATCGAGGAGGGTTTTACCATAAAAGGAAAATCTTTAAGAGAACATTTTGAAGCAGTAAATCATCAAGACGCTATTGAGTTTATAGAAAATTTGGCAACTCCTGATTATATAATTAAAGAAAAAGATATTTTGGATGTTCATGCTTTGGTTTTGCAAAAAATTGAAAAAGATTTTGCAGGTAGATTGAGAACTTCCGGAGTTAGGATTGCAGGAGCTAATTTTGTTCCACCTAATGCTTTGAAAGTTTCGGATTTTTTAACCGAGCTTATTGATTGGACTAATAATTCCACACTGGAAACCCTGATAAAAGTTGCTATTTTCCATCATCGGTTTGTTTGGATCCATCCATTTTTTGATGGTAATGGCAGAACTACAAGGTTATTGTTCAATTTATTATTAATGAAAGACGGATATCCTCCGGCTATTATTTTAAAAAATGATAGAAAGAAATATTATGATGCCCTCAACAATTGCAACCATGGGGATTATTCCAAATTGCTTTTGCTTATTTTACAAGCTATAGAAAGGAGTTTGAATATCTATCTTGGTTCATTGAACAACACCTACGATGATTATCAAGAGATTTCTAATATCGTGAGCGAACCGAATTTTCCTTATGGTCAGGAGTATATTAGTTTATTGGCAAGGCAAGGGAAAATAGACGCTTTCAAGGAAGGGAGGAATTGGCTCACTTCCAAAAAAGCGGTTACAGATTACATGGAAAAAAGACAGAGAAAAAGATGAAAACAAAGCACTTTAGTCAAAATCTAAAGTGCTTTTATAGTAATTTAGAATCGATAAATTCAGGAGAAAATTTCTCTTTTTCAATTATCACAATAGATGAAATCCTTTGTAATCAATAATGATTTCCACAAGTGTATCCAATTGTAACATTAAAACGGATAAAATTTAAAATTTAAAAAAAATATTAGAATTAAATATATATTTTTGAATTTCCAAACCATCTTATAATGAAAAGAGATTTATATATAGATTTTGCAAAAGGATTTGCAACACTTGCCATCATCTTCATACACACTGCATTTTGGAGTGGACAATTTTATATAAAAACGGAATTTCGAGTATTGTCATTACTTTTTGATGTCCCAATTTTCTTTGCACTTAGTGGACTTACTTCTGGTGGCAAAATAGAAAAAACTTTTTATAGACTCTTGAAATTACAAATTACCTATATGATATTTGTAACTTTTCTGTTTTTTTTGGATTATTTTTTCAAGGTTTTTGGACTTTATTTTTTTGGATTAGAAAGCCTGAAAACATTTTATGCAACATTTGGAACAAAATATACACCAACCAGCATCACAAACTATCCTCAATGGCAAAATCTTGGGAATTGGTATCTTCATCAATATACCAGATGCGACACTTTCCCTGTGGTGATGGGTAGTTTTTGGTATCTAAAAGTATATTATATATTAACGGTATTAGGAGTTTTAATTTTAAGATTTTTTCCAAAACATATTATTTGGTTCATAGCAATATGTTTTGGTTACACAATATTTATTAATCTAAATATGGAATATTATCCGACAGGACAGGTTGGATATGTAGCTTTTTATTTGGGCTTATTTCTATTGGCTCATCAAATGAAAGGAAAAATACTCAATAAAAATATAACATTGGCATTACTATTTATTTGGATAGTTATTTTGGGGATAATAATCTATTTCTTCGGGTATGAAACCATTATGAAAATGAACAAAGCCAAATTTCCACCAAAGATGTTGTATATTTTTTGGGCAAGTTTTTCTATCGTCATTCTTTTTGGTTTGTACAATAAATTGAAAATAGAAAAACCAAATTTCATTACCAATATTGGAAATAACGCTATATTTTATTATTTCGCACAAGGTATGAGTTCTTCGTTCATCTATTTTCCAGTGGTATATTTACAGGATAAATTACCTTGGTATATATTAATGGTTCTTTCGTTTTGTTTTAATATATTTCTGGCTGTTTTCTTGGCAAAATCATTGCAAAAACTTGATGAGTATGGCTGGAAAATTTTATATAAACTAAAGAATATTTCGGAACAGAAAAATTTAATTTAAGACCATATAGACTATTCGATTTTTTTTATAATTT
>JAFDZJ010000275.1 GCA_018266965.1 Bacteroidota bacterium | reverse complement strand
TTCTTTTTATAAGATAACTCAAATTCTCTATCTTCAAATAAGACTCTTATTCCAGACCAAGTAGAATGTCTTCCATCTTCATATTCAATATTAATCCCAAAAATTAATAAAAATAGTATGATAGATGAAATTATTGTAATTGATACAATCTTTAATATTTTAAATATTCTTGTTATTAACGGTCGTTTCATAATATGTCTGCTAACGGTTGGAAAATTGGCGAAGAAACGGGCTGTTTGCGAGTGTCTTCGAGCGATTTTCTACATTTCAAATGTACAAAAAATTTTGAATCGTGGAACTTCCTCCCGTTTTTTTGCCAATTTGTTTGTTGGCAGTAGTTTATTTTATTGGTTTTCCGAATGTAAATTGTTTATTTTCTTTGTTATAAAAACCTAAATCTCCACTCTTTAATACAATGAAATATTCACCTTGTCCATTATTTTTATCAAAATATTTAGTTCCATTAGAAACTTTTTGTTCTTGTAGTGTTTCAAACATTTCTTGACCGTTTTTGAATATTGTTTTAGCCTGAATTATTCCATTTTTCTTGTACAAAACGATAGAAGAACTTGTGTATTGTTCTTCGTACCATTTTCCAATAATTTCTCCTTGAACATTATCAAGTGTATTTTTAGATTTCTCTTCTTCTTTAGCTGTTGCTCCTAAAATTTTGATTTCTAAATCAGGTGAGTAATGTGTTGTTGCCCAAGCTCCAGAACCTTCTTTTGTTCCATTTATAAAGTAAAAAATCCAGATTTTATCATATTTATCTTTATCTTCAAATTTTCGGATTTTTTTTGCGATTTTATTAAGCTCTCGTTCTTTTATCTTTTCAGTTAATTCAATATTAACAACAACTTTTCTTAAACTATCATTTTTGGTTTCGTTTAAAACCTTTACTTTTTTATTATCAATATTTTCTTGAAGGGTTACTTCTTTATTTAATTCAACAGAATTTTGATTTTTCTGTTTTTCTTTATTATTTTCAAATTTGCAAGAAAACATCAATAAAGAAATTAATAAAATTAGTATTGTATTTATTTTCATCTTTTTTACTTTAATTTAAAATTTACACAATAGAATTGAAAACTGACGAAGAAACAAGCTTTTCAGTACAAATCTTCTTTCAATTTTCCTTATTTCAAAAATAGAAAAATTTCTGAAAAGGTAATCTTTCTCCTATTATTTTTAAAGACTAACGAATTAAAAAATAAATAATATAGGTTCTACAAATCCTTTAACACCAATTATACTATGATTTTCTATCGTTTTATTGTACCACAATTTGTTTTTGTAACCAAATATTATTACCCGCATTGTCTTTACCATTCCAAAATTTAAACTGATAAACACCAGTAGTTTCTGGCATAAAATTGAATTGTGTGTAATAAGCTTTATTTTCAGAATTACACAATCCATCGGTTTTGTAATAATAAGGCACTACTTTTCTTTCCATTCCATCTTTATAATACTGATAACCATAAAATCCCTCACAATTGGAATGTAAAGTAAAATAAGTCCTTATGGTTTGGGTAGAATTAACCATCATAGTATCCGAATTTATCTTTACACTGTCCGTTTTCAATTCGGCAATCGTGGTAATTCTCCTCTCATCATTATCACGATGAGAGTTGCAACTAACAAGAGCTATCAACAAGGTAGCAATTAACAAATAACTACTCTTTTTTATTGAAAAATTTTTCATATCCTATACATTATAATAAATTACGAATTAAAATTTCCTTTGGATAAATATACTACTTTTTTGGTTTCGAAAAATTCCTCTTCAAAATAATTTTTGAGCTGAAAAATTTCACATTTCAATCCTACTAATTCTTCTGCCAAATCCCCTCCTTTCAGGTACAAAATGCCGTTATGTTTGGTATTAATTTGCTCTTTTTCAAATTTACCTTTCAACCATCGTAAAAATTCCGGCATTTGGGTAACAGCTCTACTTACTACAAAATGAAATTTTTCTTTAACTTTTTCAGCCCTTCCATGTATTGCAGTAAGATTTTCCAACCCAATTCCTTGGGCTACAGCTTCTACTACCGTAATTTTTTTCCCAATAGAATCCACTAATGTAAATTGAGTTTCTGGAAATAATATCGCCAACGGAATTCCCGGAAACCCTCCACCAGTACCCACATCCAACACTTTTGTTCCTGGTGCAAAAGCCATTACTTTTGCAATCCCGAGAGAATGTAATATGTGTTTTTCATAAAGCGAATCCATGTCTTTCCTAGAAATTACATTGATTTTTTCATTCCATTCTTGGTACAAATTTTCTAATTTTCGGAATTGTTCCAGTTGGCAATCATTAAGATTGGGAAAATATTTTTGTATGATTTCTATTTTCATTTTTTTAAATTAATGTAGCAAATTTAAGAAAAACAAAATGCACAATACCAATGAAAATAGTATCTTTGAAAAAACATTTTTATGAAGCAATATTCCAATCGAGTTAGCCGAATGGGTTTTTCCCAAACCTTTGTTATGAGTAATAAAGTTCGAGAAATGAAAGCCAAAGGCATCGATGTTATAAGCCTTACTCTTGGCGAACCAGATTTTGATGTACCAGACAATATAAAACAAGCCGCTTTTGACGCTATCAATCAAAATTATAGCCACTACTCTCCCGTTCCGGGCTTTCTGGAACTTCGAGAAGCTGTTGCCAAAAAACTAAAAAGAGACAATAACTTGGATTATCGTCCCAACCAAATCTGCGTTTCCAACGGTGCAAAACAATCTATATTAAATGTTCTTTGCTCAATAATCAACGATGGAGACGAAGTAATTTTGCCAGCTCCTTACTGGGTAAGTTACGACGAAATGGTAAAAATGCTCGGCGGTGTCCCTGTATATGTAGAAACATCAATAGAAACAGAATTCAAAATAACTGCTGAACAACTAGAAGCCACTATTACTCCGAAAACCAAAGCCTTACTATACAGTTCTCCATGCAACCCTTCCGGAAGTTATTACACTAGGGAAGAATTGAAATCTCTAGCAACAGTAATAGCAAAAAACCCAATTATAACGGTAATTTCCGATGAAATATATGAATTTACCAACTATGACGGAAAACATGTTTCCATGGCCGAATTTCCAGAAGTATATGAGCAAACCGCTGTTATCAACGGAATGTCCAAAGCTTTTGCAATGACTGGTTGGCGTATTGGATATTCTGCTTGTCCAACTTGGTTAGCAACTGCTTGTGAAAAAATCCAAGGACAAATGACTTCCGGAGCAAATACCATGGCACAAAGAGCATCTATTGTAGCACTAGAAACCAATCCGAAAGAATATCATTATATGATAGAAGCCTTCGCAAAAAGAAGAGAGCTTGTCTATAATTTACTCAAAGAAATCCCTGGTTTCAAAGTAAATTACCCCAAATCTGCATTTTATTTTTTTCCTGATATTTCCTTTTATTTAGGCAAAACAATCTGTGGAAAAACCATTAACAATGCCGATGATTTCGCAATGTTACTTTTAGAAGAAGCATTCGTAGGAACCGTTGGAGGTGTATCCTTTGGAAACCCAAACTGTATAAGGTTTTCTTATGCCACTTCCGAAGAAAATTTAACAGAAGCTATGAGAAGGATAAAAGAATTTTTAGAAAAAATACAAACATTCTGATTAGTGTAATAGATTTTATTTATCGAATAAATTATTTTTGATAGATAAATCTTTATACATTTGCAATATTAAAATTAACAAATAAAAAATAAAATTATGTCATTAGTAGGAAGAAAATTCCCAAGCATTACCGTAGATGCTATTTCTGAAATGGGAGACAATTTGAGAATCAATGTATTGGAAGAAGCAGCAAACAACCAACAAAAAGTATTGTTGTTTTGGTATCCAAAAGATTTCACATTTGTTTGCCCTACAGAACTACACGCATTTCAAGAAGCAATGGGAGAGTTTGAAAAAAGAAACACCAAAATAATTGGAGCATCTTGTGATACCAATGAAGTACACTTCGCTTGGCTCAACACACCAAAAGACAATGGTGGTATCGAAGGGGTAACATATCCAATCTTGGCAGACACACATCGTTCTTTGGCAAATGCTCTAGGAATAGTAGATCAGGATTTCGAGTATGATGAAGAAGGAAATGAAACATTCAGCGGTTCCAATGTTACTTACAGAGCAACCTATCTGATAGACGAAACAGGAAAAATTTTCCACGAAGCAGTAAACGATATGCCATTAGGAAGAAATGTAAAAGAATTTTTAAGACTTATCGATGCTTATACCCATGTACAAAAACACGGAGAAGTTTGTCCTGCTAATTGGGAAGAAGGAAAAGACGCTATGAAAGCTGATAGAAATTCTACCGCAGATTATCTGGCAAAACACTAATAAAAATTTTAGCAATGAGGTTTTTATTAAACCTCATTGTTTTTTTAAGAATGGTAATGAAATTACAACAAGTCATAAAACATAACCTCATAACTTCATAACCTCATAACTTCATGACCACATCACTTCATAACCTCATAACTTCATAACCCCATAACCTTATAACAAAAAAAATATGTACACAGAATTAAGCGAAGACAACTTGCAACAATTGGTATCATCCAACAACAAAGTAGTAGTACAATACGGAGCTACTTGGTGTGGAAATTGCCGAATAATGAAACCAAAATTCAAAAAACTAGCATCGGAAAACGAAAACATTCCTTTTTATTATGTAGATGCAGAAAAATTGCCAGAAAGTAGAAAATTAGCCAATGTTGATAACCTACCAACCTTTGCTATATTCGAAAATGGAACACTAAAAGGACAAGTACAAACCAATCAGCAAGATGTCCTAATAAAATTATTTGAAGAATTAAAATAATACAAAGATGAAAATACCAATTATAAGACAATTTTTCCAAAACCAAACCGAAGAAAACCTTGAAAAAACATTGGAAGTTTTAGAATCCTTTTGCGAATTTCGAGGTGTTTCAGAAGAAGACATGAATGTAGTAGGCGAACTGATTACCAATATTTGTGGTGCTTTGGAAGTGCATCAACAAGTAAAAAACGGATCCACCGATAGAGACGCTCTCAATGCTTTTTCACAAAAAGTACAGGGCAGTATCGACCGATAAAAAAAAACAAAACTCAATCCATTTGGTTGAGTTTTTTTCTGCAAAAAAGGTTACAAACCGCCTAGAAAAGCCATAGTATCAACATTATCAGCATAAGTATCCCAACTAGGAAATTGTGCTTCTCCAAAATGAAGTGCATTCATTTTTAAATTTTCATTTGCTACAACACACTGGATATTTTCGGAATTTTCATTGATGAAATCTTTAACTTCTTCCAAAGATTCGTATCTGCTGAAATTAATTACCGCCAAAGGCGAAAACAAGGCATCATCTTCCTTCAACAATACAAAATTATTATCCCAAAATTTCTCCTGGTTCAATAAATATATAGCCCTGTTATATTCATAATTATTATTGTATTGGTGGTGATTACTTATTTCTTTGAAACTAATAAAACTTTCGAATAATCTATCCAACAGAAAATCTTTTGGTACAAACAACCTCGTTACATTCCTGCAACCCAAACCATAATATCGGAAAATATCTTCTGCTAAATTTTGCAATTCGGTTTCGGATTCCGCTCCGGATAAAACAGCAATCGAGGTGCGATTTTTCCTAATGATGTTTGGTTTTTCTTTAAAATAATATTCCAAATACCTTGCGGTATTATTACTTCCGGTAGCGATTACAGCATCGTAATTTTCCAATTTTTCAACTATTTCATATTGAATTGAATCTCCAGAAAATTTATTCCATAAGTTCAACAAAAATGGTAAAACCAATCGATCTTTTGAAGAAAGTTTTATCACAGGAATATGTCCTGACAAAATAACCGAAACCACATCATGCAAACCAACCAAAGGAATGTTCCCCGCCAAAATCAATCCAATCCGTTTGGGTTTATTTGCAACATGATAACAATCAGTCCATTGTTTCAAAGCCCCTTTATTCATGATATTTGCCCAATGTAACAATGCAAACTTTTGGTTTTCAACGGTAAACCACGAGTTTTCTATTTTTGATTTTTGTAACAAATTATGAAATTCAGTTTCGATTTCATTATAATTCTGCTCATCTTTATTAAAAAAAACATAAATAAACTTACCTAGTTCACAAAGCCCTAAAATTTGATTTTCCATACAGTTTGTACCCAAAATTGGTTAAATATTCTTAATTTTGTGCAAATTTATAAAATTATATCAGCAATGGCTATTAAAATAACCGATGAATGTATCAACTGCGGAGCTTGTGAACCAGAATGTCCCAACAATGCAATCTATGAAGGAGCGGTAGATTGGAAAGCTTCGGACGGAACAGCACTCAAAGGAATGGTTACGCTAAAATCTGGATTAGCAATAGACGCAGACAGTCCACAAGAACCAGTAAGCGATGATGTCTATTTTATTGTAACCGACAAGTGTACAGAGTGTATTGGGTTTCATGAGGAACCACAGTGTGCAGCTGTTTGTCCAGTAGATTGTTGTGTCCCTGACGAAGATCATGTAGAAAGTGAGGAAAGTTTACTTTCCAAAAAAGCATTTTTACATGGCGAATAATTTCTAATAACGGTATTTTAGAATTTAAAAACCAACCAAATCACTATTTATAAAAATGAAAAAACATAATTTCAGTGCAGGTCCCAGTATTCTTCCTCAAGAAGTTTTGGAAAAAGCATCTGCAGCCGTACTAGATTTCAATGGTATTGGACTTTCTTTGCTGGAAATTTCTCATAGGAGTAAAGATTTCGTTGCCGTAATGGACGAAGTAAGAACTATCGTAAAAAGATTAATGAAACTTGGCGATGACTACGAAGTCCTTTTCCTACAAGGTGGAGCGAGTTTGCAATTTGCCATGGTACCTTACAATCTATTGTCCACCAATGGAAAAGCAGCCTATACAGACACAGGAGTTTGGGCTTCTGGAGCAATAAAAGAAGCAAAAAAAATAGGACAAGTAGAAGTAGTTGGAAGCTCCAAAGACAAAAACTATTCCTATATTCCAAAAGATATTTCTGTAGATTCATCATTTGATTATTTCCATTGCACTTCCAACAATACCATTTACGGAACTCAAATAAAAGATTTTCCAAAGGTGGACACCCGATTGGTTTGCGATATGAGTTCGGATATTTTTAGTAGAGAATTGGATTTTACAAAATTCGACCTCATCTATGCTGGTGCTCAAAAAAACATGGGTCCAGCAGGAACTACTCTTGTCGTTGTAAAAAAAGAAATCCTAGGAAAAACAGGAAGAGATATGCCAACTTATTTCGACTATCAATTGCACATTGAAAAAGAATCCATGCTGAATACACCTCCTGTATTTTCAATTTATACCTCTCTGTTAACCTTGCAATGGTTAGAAAAAAATGGTGGAATTGCTGGTGCCGAAAAAAGAAATATCGCCAAAGCAGAACTTTTGTACAAAGAAATTGACAACAACCCATTATTTGTTGGACTTGCAGCAAAAGAAGACCGATCGTTGATGAATGTTTCTTTTAAACTTACCGATGAAAATAAAAAAGAAGCATTTGATACCGCTTGGAAAAACGCAGGTATTTCGGGACTAAATGGACACAGAACAACTGGTGGTTACAGAGCAAGTCTGTACAATGCACTACCGATAGAAAGTGTACAAGTACTAGTAGATGTAATGAAGTCTATTTCGTAATTTATTATATCTCCCTTTTCAAAAAAAACTAAAATTAATATGAAAATATTAGCCAATGATGGAATTTCTAAAGCCGGAGAAAAAGCTTTATTAGATGCAGGAATGACACTTGTAGAACACAAAGTTTCACAAGAACAACTCATCAATTTCATTAACGAAAACCAAATAGAAGTACTCCTAGTAAGAAGTGCCACCCAAGCTAGAAAAGAACTGATAGACTCTTGTCCTAGCTTAAAAATAATAGGAAGAGGTGGTGTTGGTATGGACAATATCGATGTGGATTATGCCAAAAGCAAAGGGATAATAGTCATCAATACACCCTCTGCCTCATCTCGTTCGGTTGCAGAAATGGTATTCGCACATTTTTTCTCATTAGCAAGATATTTGCACGATTCCAACAGAATGATGCCTTTGGAAGGGGAAACACAATTCAATACTTTGAAAAAATCCTATAACAACGCCATAGAATTACAAAGTAAGACATTGGGTATCATTGGTTTTGGAGGTATAGGTAAAGAGGTAGCAAAGATTGGAATTTCTCTTGGAATGAAAATAAAAGTACTAACCAGAAATCCAAAATCCGAACTTATTGAATTAGACTTTTTTGATGGTCAACGGATAAAATTTAAAATAGATAGCATACAAGATTGGAATATTTTCTTAAAAGATACCGATTTTATAAGCATCAACACTCCAAAAACCGATGGATATTTGATAGACCATAATGAATTTGAAAAAATGAAAGATGGTGTATATATTGTAAATACTGCCAGAGGTGGAACCATCAATGAAAATACACTGTTGGAATATCTTGATAACGGAAAAGTTGCAGGTGCTGCACTCGATGTTTTTGAAAACGAACCTCAACCAAAAATTTCAGTTTTGATGAACCCTCAAATTTCGCTTTCACCACATTTGGGTGGTAATACCAAAGACGCACAAGAAAAAATAGGTACAGAACTTGCAGAACAAATAATAGAAATCCAAAAATCTTTATAAAAAATGCCTATTTTCAAACCATTTAAAGGAGTTAGACCTAACGATGATTTTTTGGAATCTTTCCCAACCCATCCGTTGGACTCATTTTCGCAAGAAGAAATTAATAAAAAATCTCAAGAGGAGGATTCCTATATCCAAATGATAAAACCCTATGTAGTAAGCAAATCAAAGGATATTGACAGAAACCTTAGAAAAATACGAACCAATTTTGAAGAGCTTTTAGAAGAAAAAAAATTAGTGAAAGACAATGAGGCTTTTTATCTATATGCTCAATTTATGCCCGACAAAAGAGTTTTCAGAGGACTATTGGGGCTTTCTTCAGTTGAAGATTTTTGGGCTGGAAAAATAAAAAAGCACGAAAGTACCATTCCACAAAAAAAAGAAAAACTAGCCCACTATCTAGAAAAAGTAAATCTACAAGCCGAACCTGTTTTGCTGACCTATCCTTCTAATTCCAAAATAGAATTATTTATGAATATTGAGGAGAAGAATGTTCCAATCATAAATGTATTGGATAGCAGAGGTACAAAACATAAAATTTGGAAAATAGACAATCGGTTGAAAATACAACAAATGAAAGAAGTTTTGGACCAAGTCGATTCTTTCTATATTGCAGATGGACACCATAGAATAGGCTCGGCAGCCATCAATGCTAAATATCAAAAGGAGAAAAATAAAAAACACAATGGTAACGAGGGTTATAATTTCGTGTATAGTTTCATAGTGTCCAACCAGTCTATAAAAATACATGACTACAATAGGATTATTAAAGACCTCAATGGTCTAACCAATTCCCAATTCTTGAAAAAATTAGAAAAAAACTTTTTGATTCAGGAAAAAGGTGAAAGTCCTTATTTTCCTTCAAAAAAATTTCATCTTTCTATGTATTTGGACGGAAAATTTTATTCGCTCCACTTGAAACATAATTTAAGAAAAGATGACAACCAGTATGATAACTTTGACCACTGTATCTTGGACAAATTTATTTTCAACGAAATTTTTGGTATCGAAAACTCCGAAAGTTCAGAAAAAATAGAATATGTAAAAGGCAATTCTACTTCCGAGGGTATTGTTTTATTAAAAGAAAAAATAGATTCTGGCGAAGGAATTGTTGGGTTTGGAGTACACCCTATCAGTTTCAATGATATGATAAAAATATCCGACCACCAACTTTCTATGCCCCCAAAATGCACTTATATCGAACCCAAATTGGTAACAGCATTGGTAATGTATGACATGAAATAATCTTGTTACAAAAGAAAACAAAACATGAAGGTATATTTATTTTTAATTTTACTCTTTTGTAGCGGATTGTGTCTTTCTCAAAAGAAAAAAATAATCCGAAAAGCTGATTTCCCAACGGAATTCCGAATGATTTCCGATGATATATTGAGCAAAGGAAAAGCTTATGAACAACTACGAGAACTAACCAAAAAAATTGGACCTAGATTTAGCGGCTCTTCTAATCTCACAAAAGCGGAAGATTGGGCAGTGCAAAAACTGAAAGAGTCTGGTGCAACACAAGTTTGGAAACAAGCCGTTCCGGTAAAAGTATGGAATAGAGGCAAGGAATCTCTAGAAATAAAAATAGGCAATAACAGCTGGAAAAAAATAAATATGACCGCTCTTGGTGGCTCCGAAGGAACAGCAGGTCAAGACCTAGTTGGAGAAATACTCTTGGTGAAAAACATAGAAGAATTCAACAAATTGAATTTTGCAGACATCAAAGATAAAATTATTTTTTTCAATGTACCATTCGATCAAAAAATTGTAAACCCAGTGGAAACCTACCTAGAGGTTGGAAAATACAGATGGGCAATTCCTGCCAATGTATCCAGAAGAGGGGCAAAAGCTATCATCACCCGTTCTCTGACTTCTGCGTTTGACGATGTTCCTCATACCGGAAGCATGAGTTATGATACAGACGACAACAACAAAATACCAGCGTTGGCAATTGGTGCAAAATCTGCCGACGAACTAGAAGAAGCATTGAAAAACAAACAGAAAATAATTGCAAAACTCAACACTACCTCTACTTTTGGAGAAACCAAAACCAACTTCAATATTATTGGAGAAATCCCTGGAAACAAAGACAATAACATAATAGTTGTCGCTGCACATTTGGATTCGTGGGACATTTCCGAAGGTGCACATGACAATGGTGCAGGCGTAGTACATTGTTTGGAAGTATTGAGAGCTTTTAAAAATTTGGACATCCAAAACAACCATACTATAAGAGTTGTACTTTTTACCAATGAAGAAAATGGAGTTACGGGTGGCGAAGTCTATGCACAACAAGTAAAAAAGAAAGAAGAAAAACATCTTTTTGCAATAGAAAGCGATGCGGGAGGCTTTTCGCCAAGAGGTATTTCTTTGGATATGATACCTGAAAGAAGAAGACAAGTTTTCGAATGGAAATCCTATTTCTTACCCTATGGAGTCTATGATTTCGACCAAACTTATTCCGGACAAGATATACAACCCCTCAAAAAATTGGATATTCCGTTAGCAGAGCTGGTTCCGGACACTCAACGGTATTTCGACATACACCACACCTCGGAAGATACCTTTGACAAAGTTAATAGAAGAGAATTATTATTAGGTGCAGTTACCATGGCACAAATTGTATATATTATCGATAAAAATTGGTAGTTGTGGTTAGAGATTAGAAACTAGAAATTAGAAATTAGAGATTACTGATTCCTAGTTTCTAATTTCTAGTTTCTAGTTTCTAGTTTCTAATTTCTAGTTTCTAGTTTCTAATTTCTAATTTCTAGTTTCTAGTTTCTAATTTCTAATTTCTAGTTTCTAGTTTCTAATTTCTAAATACTTTGTAATAAATCCAAAAATTCCTGCTCATCTAAAATTGTGATACTGCCCAAATCTTGGGCTTTTTTCAGTTTACTTCCGGCTTTTTCGCCAACTACCAAATAATTTAGATTTTTGGAAACCGCAGAAATATTTTTCCCACCGTGTTTCTCTACCATTTCTTCAGCTTGTTCCCTGGTAAAAAGTGTTAGTTTTCCGGTAAACAAAAATGTTTTATTTTGCAAAATATCATTAATGATTTCCTGAGTGTTTTCATTTTTTTCCAACTGTACTCCGAAGGATTTCAATCGTTCTATCATCTGCCAATTTTCATCATTATTAAGAAATCCGACTATACTTTCGGCAATTTTTTCTCCAATATCCTCAACTTCTACTAGATCTTGTACAGTTGCCTTTTTCAATTGTTCTATTGTTGGGAAATTTTTTACTAATTTTTTGGCAACAGTTTCTCCAACCAACTTTATCCCTATCCCAAACAGAACCTTTTCGAAAGATATTTTTTTGGAATTTTCGATGGCATCAATAATATTTTGAGCCGATTTTTCTGCCATTCTTTCCAAAGGAAGCAATTGTTCTTTTTTCAATTGATACAAATCTGCTGGATTTTCAATTAATTTCTCTCTATAAAGTTGTTCTAGTGTTTCGCTACCCAAATTTTCAATATTCAGTGCTTTTCTAGACACAAAATGTATCAACCTTCCTACGACTTGTGGAGCACAATGAAGCTCGTTTGGACAAAAATGTATAGCCTGGTCTTCTTGTTTCACCAACGCAGTTCCACATTCTGGACAATTGGAAATAAAGGTTATAGCGTGGGATTCTTTCTTTCTCTTATCAAAATTCACTCCTACTATTTTAGGGATTATTTCTCCACCTTTTTCTACAAATACAAAATCATTTTCATGTAATTCCAATTTTTTTATAATATCCTCATTGTGCAAAGAAGCTCTTTTGACAATAGTACCAGCCAACAAAACTGGCGATAGATTTGCCACTGGTGTTATAGCTCCGGTTCTCCCAACCTGATAGGTAATTTTTTCTAAAAACGATTCCACTTTTTCAGCTTTGAATTTGTAAGCCATAGCCCATCTAGGAGATTTCGCAGTATATCCTAACAATTTTTGTTGTCTTATCGAATTTACTTTTATTACAATTCCATCAATATCAAAGTCCAAATCGTGTCGTTTGTTTTCCCAAAAATTAATAAATTCTTGAACTTCAGAAATATTGTTGCACAATTTTGCATGATCTTCGGAAACTTGGAAACCCCATTTTTTAGCATTCGCTAATAGTTCCCAATGGGTAGTTGCTATAGTATCTTCACTTATGAATTGATAGAGTACAGCAGTAAGATTTCTTTTACCAACTTCATTTGCGTCCAATAGTTTCAATGTTCCACTAGCGGTATTTCTAGGATTCATAAATGGGTCCAAACCTTCTAACTCCCTATTTTCATTTAGCAAATCGAAGGATTTTCTATCCATAAATATTTCGCCACGCATAAAAAAAGAATTTGGAAAATCACCTATCAACTTATGTGGTACAGTAGCAATATTTTTCACATTTTTGGTAACATCATCTCCTTGGAAACCATCTCCACGGGTTACAGCTTGTTTCAG
>JAFDZJ010000274.1 GCA_018266965.1 Bacteroidota bacterium | reverse complement strand
CGGCTATTACAAAAAACTATTTCTTTATGCTGAAAAATTTTTATGAATACCAAAATAGACTAATCCCATTTATAGAAAAAGAATATGATTTGGAAAAATAAAGTCTTTATGAAAACAAAACATTAGCAAGAGAAACAAATAATCAAAATTAACTACAATGAAAAAACTCATCTTCTTATTTTTTGTGCTGCTGCAAGTGGCGGTACTTGCACAAAGTGGAAAAATCAATCTTCAGGAACTCGATTTATACGCTCAAAAAGTGATGAAAGATTTTGATGTACCGGGAATGACTATTGGGATTGTCCGTAATGATTCCATCATTTTTGTGAAAGCTTATGGCACGAAAGAAATCAATAAAAATCTTCCGGTAAATACCAATACCACTTTCGGAATAGGCTCTATTTCCAAATCTTTTACTGCTCTGACTTTGGGAATTTTGGTTGCTCAAGGAAAAATAAATTGGGATGACAAGGTAAGAAAATATCTCCCTTATTTTGAACTTTACGACCCTTATGTTTCGGAGAATTTTACCATTCGGGATTTACTTACCCACCGAAGCGGCCTAAAACAAGTGAGCGGCGGAATGCTTTGGTACCATTCTGATTTATCCAGAACGGAAGTGATAAAAGGAATGAAATATCTAAAACCCATTTCCGGTTTTCGGGACAAACCAGCCTATCAAAATTTGATGTATTTGGTGGCCAGTGAAATCGTGAAAGAGGTAAGCGGAATGCCTTGTGATGAGTTTTTGAAAAAGAATGTTTTTGATAAAATAAAAATGGCAAATAGTACTTCTGTGTCTGTAGAAAGAGAAGCCAACAGCAACCGTGCACTGCCGCATGTTTCCAACAACAAAGGCGAATTGCAGGTCGTAGAACAAGAAAAAGGCGACAATGTTGCTCCGGCAGGATTTGTTTTTTCTTCGGTAAATGATATGGCAAATTATATACGGATGTTATTGAATGACGGAAAATTTGAAGGAAATGAAATTGTAGTAAAGAGTTCTTTAGATGAAATTTTTAAACCACAAATCCATTTTCCCCTATTTTCGGAACCTATGCATAATGATTTTTCCTCCTACGGATTTGGTTGGTGGCTGACACCAAAAAACGGACATAAAATCATAGAACACAGCGGCGGAATAGACGGTATGACTGCCAATCTTGTCTTAGTAAAAGATTTGAACATCGGAATTTTCGCAGTAGTCAATACAGACAATGCCGCACCGTTTTTAGTGACTTCAAAATTTTTGGAAGAGGTGGTTAATGATAAATCTTACGATATTTACGACAAGGCAATCCAAAGAAAAAAAAATAAAATGATCAAACAAAAAGAATATTGGATGCAAAAAGAGAAAACGAGGGCAAAAAATACCAAACCCTCTTTGGATTTGAAATCTTATACCGGTACTTATCACGATAATTTGTGTGGCGATATTTTCGTAAAACTAAATAATGGTAATCTGGAAATCATATTTCCGCAAAATAAAATTCTACACGGAAAGTTAAGCCATTGGCAATACGACACCTATTTGGTGGATTGGAACGATATAAGAGTACCGAATGGTTTTCTCACCTTTAATTTCAATACCAACCAGGAAATTACAGGAATCAGTATGGACGAACAAAATCTGTTGGATGTGGATTTTACAGAATTAGAGATTAAAAAAATAAAATAAAGACTAACATAGGAATTTCACGGCGAAGAAGAAATAGTATTTTTATAAAATAGAGGCTATCCAAGAAAAGGATAGCCTCAAAATTTTGAATTATTCCAAAAGGATTTTCGAAATGAAAGAGTATATATTATATTTTCTCATTTTTTATTTCTTCTACAATTTCTGGATTGAGTAGGGTAGTGATGTCGCCAAAGTTAGCAAAGTCACCTTCGGCAATTTTTCTCAAAATCCTACGCATTATTTTTCCGGAACGGGTTTTTGGTAAGCCGGAAACAAATTGAATTTTGTCTAACTTGGCAATTGGACCAATAGAATCGGAAATGAGCATATTAATTTCTTTTTTCAAATTTTCTTTATCACGATTTTCGCCACTTTCTTTTAAAATTACAAAACCATAGAGTGCATTTCCTTTGATGTCATGTGGATAGCCAACAATTGCGGATTCGGCAACGGCAGGATGTAGATTGATACTGTCTTCAATAGGAGCGGTTCCCAAATTATGTCCGGATACAATGATTACATCATCTACTCTACCAGTAATTCTGTAGTATCCTGTTTCGTCTCGCAAAGCTCCATCGCCGGTAAAATATTTTCCTGGGAAAGCAGTAAAATAAGTTTCTTTGTAGCGTTGGTGATCTCCCCAAATAGTCCTTGCAATTCCGGGCCAAGGAAAACGGATACAAAGATTTCCATCGACTTGGTTGCCTGTAATTTCGTTTCTTTTTTCGTCCATTAGTACAGGTTGTATCCCCGGCAAAGGTAAAGTTGCATAAGTTGGCTTGGTAGGTGTAACAAAAGGTAGTGGCGAAATCATGATACCTCCTGTTTCTGTTTGCCACCAAGTATCAACTATCGGGCATTTTTTCTTTCCAACATGGTCGTTGTACCAATGCCAAGCTTCGTCGTTGATTGGTTCTCCAACAGAACCTATTACTCGAAGGCTGGACAAGTCGTGTTTTTCTACCCATTCTGCTGACTCCTTTGCCAAAGATCGGATTGCAGTTGGTGCTGTATAAAATTGTGTAACTTTGTGTTTTTCTATCACTTCCCAAAATCTGTCGGGTTCGGGAAATGTTGGGACTCCTTCGAAAATTACTGTTGTTGCACCGTTTGCCAAAGGTCCATACAAAATGTAGGAATGACCAGTAATCCAACCAATATCTGCGGTACACCAATAGATGTCGTTTTCTTTGTAATTGAATACATTTTTAAAAGTATAAGCCGTGTAAACCATGTATCCAGCTGTGGTGTGCAACATTCCTTTGGGTTTTCCTGTTGAACCAGAGGTATATAGGATAAATAATGGGTCTTCTGCATCCATAATTTTGGTTACAAAATCAGTAGATGCTTTTTCATAAAGTTCATCAAGCCAAAAATCCCTATCTTTTTTCATTTGGACGGTGCCACCTGTTCTTTTTACTACTAAAACTTTTTCTACTGTTGTGCATTTTTCTACGGCTTCATCTATTATTCCTTTTAGATCTATTGCTTTGTTACCACGGTAGCTACCATCGGAAGTGATGATGATTTTTGCCTCACAATCATTTACCCTCGATTCTACAGCGGAGGCCGAAAATCCTGCGAAAATTACAGAATGTACAGCTCCCATTTTGGCACAGGCAAGCATGGTAATTGCTAATTCTGGTATCATAGGGAGGTATATACAAACTTTATCTCCTTTTTTTATTCCTAAATCGGAGAGTACATTTGCCATTTTGTTTACCCTTTCATAGAGTTCTCGGTAGGAGATATATTGTGCTTTTTCCGATGGATTGTTGGGTTCCCATATTATGGCAGTTTTGTCGCCTCTTTCTGTTAAATGCCTATCTAGACAGTTTTTTGTAATATTAAGTTTTGCATTTTTGAACCATTTTATTTTGGCTTCTTCCATATCAAACTCTACTACTTTTGTCCATCTCTGGTACCAAACGAAATTTTCATCGGCTACTTTGTCCCAAAACTTTTTGGGATTTTTAATGGATTTTTTATATTGTTTAAAATAATCTGGCAGGTCTGCAATGGTGTAATTTTTCATGTTGAATTAATTATTTGAGAATGAATAAAGATTCTATCTGTTGTAAAATTTGTTTTAAAGAAAATGGTTTGATGAGTATTTTTGTATTCTGAAAGTAATATTCATCCTCATTTTTTTTTGTAATATTAGAAATAACAATACATTTCATATTTATATAATTTTCTTTAAAAACTTTGAATAGATATGAAGTATCAATTTTTTTCATCAAAATATTGATTAATAATAAATCTGGTTTTTCTTTATCAATAATTTCTAATACTTCATTACTATTTCTAGCAATAAAAATTTGATAACCTAATCTAGCCAAAGCATTTTCTAAAATTAGTAAAAATTTATAATCATCATCAACTATTAATATTTTTCTCATAATATTATTTGAAATAATCCAACAATATTATAAAATTAATTGCATTTTATGTGGATATAATTAAGATAATTTAGGTCATTAAAAAATTGTGTTTAGAAATTGTACACTGCAGAAATCAGTGTGCGAAAGTTGGAAACGGTGGATTTGTTGTTTCCGGCAATGGCATTAGCATCGCTATTTCCCCAAGTTGCAGAGGTATATTCCAACTCTGG
>JAFDZJ010000273.1 GCA_018266965.1 Bacteroidota bacterium | reverse complement strand
TGGCAAAGTGCTAACTTGTGAAAAACACCCCAATGCCGACAAATTAAAAATAACAACCGTAGAATTGGGCAAAAACAAAATTGTACAAATTGTATGTGGTGCTCCAAATGTACAAGCAGGACAAATAGTTCCTGTGGCTACTATCGGAACAAAAATATACGCCAAAGATGGAAGTTTTTTTGAAATAAAAGAAGCCAAAATCCGTGGAGAACTTTCCCAGGGTATGATATGTGCCGAAGACGAATTGGGATTGAGCGAAGACCATGGTGGAATAATGGTTTTGGACGAAAATAAATTTGAAATCGGAGAAAATTTTTCAAAATATTTTGATCTTGCTAATGATGAAATTTTCGAAATAGGACTAACTCCCAATAGGACAGATGCCATGTCCCATTTTGGAGTAGCTAGGGACCTAAATGCTTTTTTGACTTCTAATGACATGACAACTAAATTAGAAAAATTACAAACTCTCCCATTAGAAATCAATAACCAAAACGATTTTCAACTTGTTGTAGAAGACGACAATCTTTGCCCAAGATACATAGGAGCTGTACTGGAAAATATCGAGGTGAAAGAATCACCATCATGGTTGCAAAACAGATTGAAATCCATAGGACTACACCCGATCAACAATATTGTAGATATTACCAATTATATATTGCATGGTTTTGGACAACCATTACACGCTTTCGATGCCGACAAAATAACAGATTCCAAAATAAAAGTAGGCACTGCTGTTCCCGGGACAAAATTCCTGACATTAGACGGAACAGAAAGAGAGTTGAATGGTAATGAAATCATGATAAAAGATGGGAAAGACAACCCATTGTGTATTGCAGGAGTTTTTGGCGGTAAAGATTCCGGCGTGAACAATGATACCAAAACTATATTTTTGGAAAGTGCCTATTTCAATCCGATTGCAGTAAGAAAAGGAGCCAAATTCCATGGACTAAATACCGATGCTTCTTTCCGATTTGAAAGAGGAGTTGACCCTAATATGACAAGAGTTGCAATAACTCACGCAATAAAATTAATAGAAGAAATTGCAGGTGGAAAACTAAAAGGACAATTATTGGAGCATTATCCTAAAAAAATCGATCACCAATACATCATTCTGAAATTTACGAAAATCGAACAAATATTAGGAACTAAAATACACAAAGAGAAGGTAAAAGAAATATTGAAATCCTTGGATATAGAAGTGCTAAACGAAATACAAAACGGTTTGGAAATTTCTGTCCCTCCATACAGGGCAGATGTTACCCGAGAAATAGATGTGATAGAGGAAATATTAAGAATATACGGCTACAATAAAATAGATAATCCACAAAAATTAACATTTTCGCCTGTAAAACTAGATTTCAACGACCAAGACGAATTAGAAAATTCCTGGGCAAGAATATTACAAAGCAACGGTTTCAATGAAGTAATGAACAATTCTCTCCGAGGTCTGAAAGATGAAAAAAACGCTGTAAAACTTCTCAATCCTTTGAGTAATGATTTGGCATTCATGAGAAAATCTCTATTGGAAGGGCTTTTGGAAAATGCAGCTTATAATATCAATAGAAAAAATGCAGATTTGAAATTTTTTGAATTAGGTAAAATCTACCATCTTTTCGAAAAATACGAGGAAAGAAAACAACTAGCTGTTTTAGTTACAGGAAGAGAAAAAGCTGAAAATTGGCTGCTACCAAAATCTTCTACCAATTTCTACAACCTGAAAGCTTATGTACTAATATTACTAGAAAAACTAAAAATAGAAACTACTGAAAGACCTTTGGAGGATAATAGATTTTCTGAAGGTTTGGAAATTATCTCCAACAAAAAAACAATTGTAAGACTGGGCAAAGTACACCCATCTCTTTTGAAAGACTACGATGTGGACCAAGATTGTTACTATGCAGAAATAGAATTGGAAACAGCACAATCGTTAAGAACTAAAGATAATTTTAAATTTGTGGATATTCCAAAATTCAATAAAATAAGAAGAGATCTTGCCTTGTTGATAGACAAAAATATTTCCTACCAGGAGCTTTATCAAGTAGCGAAAAACAACCCATCGAAATATTTGAAAAGCATCAATTTATTCGATGTGTACGAAGGCAAAAATCTTCCGGAAGGAAAGAAATCTTATGCCATGAGTTTTGAATTATTAAATGATGAAAAAACATTAGAAGACAAAGAAATTTCTACCGTGATGAATGGTTTAATAAAATCTTTTGAAAAAAACTTTTCAGCAGAACTAAGATAAATTTAACAAAAATATAAAAATGAAAAAAATTATTATTTGCCTAGGTTTAGCGGTATCTATTACATCTTGTACCAGCCTAAAAAAGGAAAACAAAGGAAACGATGAAACCACCTCTACTGTACAACCATCTTTGCATAACACAAAGTGGACACTTATAGAACAGGTAAAAGGAAAAACACCAACATTAGTTATTGAAAATGAAAAAATAACAGGAAATGCAGGTTGTAACAATTACTTTGGAAATGTAAAACTAGATCCTAACACTGGACATTTTGAAACCAAAGGAATAGGCTCCACAAGAATGACTTGTCCAAATATGGGAATGGAAGCAAACTTCCTGAAAATGCTAGGAGAAGCCAATCGCTATATAATGAAAAAAGAAAAATTGGAATTATACAAAGACAAATTATTGTTATTGCAATTTACAAAATTACAGTAAAACTAAAAAAAAGGAACTCAATTTATGTGAGTTCCTTTTTTATTATTCTTCGTCTTCTTCTTCGTCGTATTTTGCTAATTCTTCTTCGCACCAAACAAATGCTTTTTCTACAACTTTGGTCGCTTCTTCCGCCATGGTTTCCTCGTCGTCGCCTTCCAAATCATCTAACCATTCCACTTCTTCTTCTTCTACATTCAAGATAAATCTTGGATATTCGGTATGTACAACGAATAAATCTTCCGGAAAATCCGAGTTGTCTGCCAATAAAAATTTAGGTAGTTTCATTTTATAAAATTTTATGGGTCAAAGATAGTAAATTTATTGAAATTTATTGTTAATGATTTTCATATTTCGTTTCACTTTGTATGCAGTTAGGACTTTACTATCCAGCGTATCTTTCGGATTGGAAACGATATAAACCCTTGGATTAATTGTACTTAACAATTCTGCAACTTGTATATCTTCGGAAGTATTATCCTTGGCATTGTTGTAGAAATAAATCCGCTTGTACAACAAATTTTCTTTTGCCAAATATTGTTTGGCAGATTTTCTATTCTCCAAATAATCTCCTTTGGAAAGCCAAATAAATACAAAACCAATCGACAAACTCACAATACTAATACCAAAAATAACATCATGAATTTTATTATAAATAATTTTAAAAAAAACCAACCAAACCGGCAATGCAAAAGGAATTAATAAACGATAATCCAAAGCATCTAGAGAATAAAAATATTGAATAAAAAATGAACATAAAATACCAAAAACTCCTAAAAATAAAAATAATTGTTCGGTATCGGATAACGAAGTTTTTGCAAATAAAAAAATCATCAAAACTATTGTAAGACTACCGATTCCATAAATCCCAATATTCAAAAATCCTCCATTCGGGTTTGCAATATGTACAAATGGATTGAATGTAGTCGCCAAACCTTGGAACAATTCCAACAACAATTTGGAAGTTGGATGCAATCCCAATTCGAGAAACTGGCTAACATAATTGCCATTAAATTCATCAATGAAAAAAAATTTATACAAAACAACATATCCAAAGGCAATACAACTGGATAGAATTAATGTTTTTGAAAATTCTTTCTTACGATTCCAAATTCCGTACACAAAAATACCAACCACAAAAAACAATGCCGAATACCGAATATTGTAGAGTAATATAAGCGACAAACTCAATAGTAGAACTGCTTTTGCACCTTTTAGTTTAACATCAATAACCGATGAAGCAACAAATAAAAAAATGAGGGCAAAAGGTAAAAATAATGTTTCGGTAAAAGTAGCTGCAAATATGGATACAAAGGAAAACAATGAGCAAGAAATAACTATTTCTTTGAAATAAAAATTTTTTTTCCACGAAAAAATAATCATCAATAAAAAACACGAAATACCCAAAAGTTTACTCGCCCAAAATTCGTCTATACAAAAAAAGGTAAAGGTTTTTATTAACAAAGGATACCCTATCGGAGTTACTGTGTTATCAATTATTGGTAAAGCATTGGCAGTCCTCATCAATCGTATAGAATCGGGTGTTATCCTACCCTTTTCATTAAGAAGAAAACGCAGGACAATCATCATCAAAGTCAAAAAAACAATTGATATTGGTAAAATATTTTTTCGGTAATGTTTTATCATAAAAAAAGCCCTCAAAATTGAGAGCTTAAAATTAACATTTATTTTGAAATTATTTATTTAGAAAACATTTTTGACACTTTTTCTGCTTTTTTGCTTTCGGAATAGTCATAGAATCCTTCTCCGGATTTCACTCCTAATTTCCCTGCCATTACCATATTTACCAATAAAGGATTTGGTGCATATTTAGGATTTTTGAAACCATCATACATCACATTCAGAATTGCTAAACAAACATCTAATCCTATAAAATCCGCCAATTGCAAAGGACCCATTGGGTGTGCCATTCCTAGTTTCATCACCGTATCTATTTCTTCTACACCAGCAACTCCGTTGTACAAAGTTTCTATGGCTTCATTGATCATTGGCATCAATATTCTATTAGCCACAAATCCTGGATAATCATTTACTTCTACCGGAACTTTCCCAAGTGTTTTGGACATTTGGAATATCGCATCAAAAGTTTCTTTGGAAGTAGTATAACCTTTGATAATCTCCACCAATTTCATGATAGGAACGGGGTTCATAAAGTGCATACCTATCACACTTGCAGGTCTTTTGGTTGCAGCAGCAATTTTTGTAATAGATATTGAAGAGGTGTTGGTAGCCAATATACAATGAGCCGGTGAAAACTCATCCATTTGTTGGAAAATTTTCAATTTCAGATCCAGATTTTCAGTAGCAGCTTCTACCACTAAATCGGCATTTTTCACAGCTTCTGCCAACACGGTAAATGTAGAAATATTATTGAGTGTAGCATTTTTTTGTTCTTCAGTAATATTACCTTTTGCCAATATCCTATCCAGATTATTGGATATGGTTTGTAATCCTTTGTCCAGAGCAGCTTGGGAAATATCCGCCAAACTAACTTGGAAACCTGCTTGTGCAAATGTATGGGCAATACCATTTCCCATGGTTCCAGCTCCTACTACTGTAATATTTTTCATTTTTTTTTGGTTAAAATTATTTTCTTTCTAAGAATAGCAAAAATACATTTTTTATACTAATCTTTAAAACACAGAGTTGAATTTTTATTTTAATGTACTGAACTATAAAATGAGGTTTAATCTGAAATAAAAAAGTTTAATGTTTTTATGACGAAATAGCTATAACGATGTTAAAATTAAAAATCTTCGATTTTTTTTTGCGTCTTATCATTTCATTGCACACATTTAATATGTTGCGTCTTTGCGTATGATGTTAATTTTCAATTACAAATGCTTAACAATAATAGCCCACGGTTTAAACCGTGGGCTATAAATGGAATCAGCGAATTTTATTTCAAGATTTTACCCGACTAATAAAGCCAAATCAGAAACTAGCTTTTACCTGCATACTACCGATATGTATGGTTCTATCACCGGAATTCCTTCCCTCATAATTCACATTTAGGATAATAAAAGAATTAAGATTTTGTTGAATGAATACCGTCCAAACTTGATTTTTACCCGGTTTCAATCCGTCCAACATTTGGTTACCCACCAAAGAATAATTATTACCAAAAAAATCATTATTAATAAATGAAAAACTTGCCCGTATAGAAGTTTTTTTCTTTTCCCATTGCAGACTACCTGTTACATCTAGCGTTTTCAACCTTTCCTCACCATCAACTCTGGTTTTGGAACGAAAAGCTGTGGAAAGTTCCGCTTGTACAGATTCCAAAAATTTGTAGGTTGCTTTGGGTTTGGTTTCCAAATTGGAAAGTTGAAAATTTCTATTGTCAAATAATTGAGAATGGTTAATGATTTTCTGTAAAGAATTTTCCCAATCCACACGAAATATTTTACTGAACCAATAGCCAAACGATACAAAATGGGCATTTTGATTTCTCTCCTCGTTGCTAAAATTGGCATTGATGATGTTTTGATTATTAAGCCATTTGTAGTTGCCATTCCAACCAGATTTGTCTGTTGGGTTAAACTGTACATTTGCCAAAATATTTTGATTTTTCAGTATCTGCTGTTGGTTCTTCTCAAAAGGATTGATGACCAATGCTTTATCATTTTTATAGTATGAATTTTGAGAATTTAGTGATAAATTCACATTCCATCTTTTCAAAAAATTATTTTCAGAAGACAAAACTACCGATGGATTAACAAACAAAGCCAAAGACAATTTGTTTTTGTTGCTCGGGATATACTTTACCGTATTGGTATATATCCGGATATACTGTGCAAGATCGGCATATTCTGCAATTTCGAACTCGTCCAATTGTTGTATTCCGTCGCCGTTGTAATCTGTCCATTTGTAGATTCCTTTGCCATCAGTAACTTTTATATATTGAAATTCTCGTTGTGCTTCTTGTCCATTTCCTAGTTCGTAGAAAGCCTGTAATCTCATTCCATTATGAAAAAGTTGTTGGTTGTAGGCAATATTACCAATTACAAAATCGGAGTTGGCAATAGTGGCAAATGCTTGATTTTGATAATAAAATTTCCGATAATGCACCAAAGCATTTAGTGAGGTATTTTCAGTTTTTATGAGCTGACTTTCCGCCATCAATCCCAAAATATTATTCATTTTTTGCAATTGATTTTCCCGTACAGAGTCATTGGTACGGAGATATACTTTGGTTAATAATTTCAATCTTGCAGAGTCGCCTATTTTCTTTTGAGCAAAAATCTCTTTCCAACTGAAGCTGGTAACATCTTTTTGTCCGGTGTCGTTGTAGTTTTTCAGGTTATGTTCCAAAGCTGCTCCTATTGCCCAACTTCCTTTTTTACCCAAAAACTCTGCTGTTGCATTTCCTTTGATGTATTGTGTATTCTGAAAGGTTGCCTCGGTTTTCAAAAAAGAAAAATATGATTTGGTAAGTATAAGATGATTTTTCCACACAAAATCTACTTCGTTTTTCAGTCCTTTGTAGCTATTTTTTTCTTCCAAATAATTGAATTTATAATTCAAAAATTGAGTTTTTTTCCAATCATTGAGGAATGAAAAAGACAATCTGTTTTGAGTTTTTTGGTTAAATTCTTGCAAGAGGTTGAAATCTTTGGCAAATTCTACATCATTGATCCTATCCAACACATGAAATTGTGAACTTATATGCTGAAAAGAAATCCAAGGAGTGCCTTTCCAATTATTTTTATTAAAGGTTTTCGAAGCAAAAAATCTTCCTGCAAACCCGGTATTATCTGCATCGTCTTTGGAGGAAAACCCATTGGGGTCATAATTACTTAAAGAAAAATCCGCACCCACTACTCCATTGTCCAATTTGTATTCGGTATTGAAAGAAAATACCTGCGATTGGATTGGAGCAGGAAGTTTCCGTACCGCACGGTAATCGCCATTTCCAAAACCTACATACTCAAAAATCCTTCCATTGTTACTGGATTGAGTCAATTTATAATCTCCCAAATTTTTTCCAAAGTAGGTAAATGCTACTTGGTAAAGTACAGCCGTGGATTGCGTTGAATATTGATAATAATTGCCGTTGGGACTTGTAATCAATTCGTACAAAACCTTATTGACATCGTACTCGGTAATTACGCCGGAAGGTGCATACATCAAGTCTGGATTGTTACCCGCCTGGCTTAGGATTACCTCATCTTCTTTGCTTAGGTTAAGGGCAAGTGGTGCGTTTTTGTTGTCATTTTCCAAAAACCAATTTATTCCCATTCTCAATCTTTCTCGTTGGTGTTGCAAATTTCCTGTTATCAAATATCTGGAGTAATTTCTGTTGGTATAATTGTAGGAAATGGTAATGAAATTCTGTTTCAAGATAGGTCGGAAACTGGTAAAGGTAACTTCGCCGGTGTTGTAATTGATTACATAATCCAAGTTTTCGCCTCTTTTCATAAGGATACCATCTATAAACACCTGTTCGGAGCCGGAAATTATTGTGATGAATTGTTCGCCATTTTTCCCTGTCAATCGGTAAGGACCTTGGTTGCCTTCAATCCCTTGAAATCGTATCCTATAAAATTCGCGTCTGGCAACTCCTCCGCAAACATCTAGTGTTGTTTTGTTTT
>JAFDZJ010000272.1 GCA_018266965.1 Bacteroidota bacterium | reverse complement strand
TGGTCCACACCATACTGCCCAAAAATCTACTAATACAGGTTTGTCCGAGTTAAGTACTACTTCTTGAAATGTTGCGTCTGTGATTTCTAATGCCATTTTATTTATATTTTTTTATTTAAAATTAAATCTTTGAACAAATTTAACAAAATTTATACTACTAACAATCTAGTTGTATGTGTATAGATAATTTCTATTATATTTTAGTGTGGATAGCTTGTATTTCTACAAGAGCATCTACGAGTGTATCTATATCTTTTTTTTCTGTGAAATGACTGAAAGAAATTCGAAGTGGAGTATTGTTTTCCATTTCTTCTTCATTTAGAATAGACATCATTACCATTGATGGTTTTGCGGCTCCGGAAGAACAAGCACTGCCTTGTGAAATTGCAATTCCTTTCATATCCAACTGCAAACCTATCATTGGATTGTTGTATGGCAACAATACACTGAGTACGGTGTATAAACTTCCATCTTCAACACTTCTTCCATTGAATTTTACACCTGGAATTTCTTCTTTCAGTCTTTGGATTGCGTATTTTTTGGTTTCTTTAATTTTTTGTGAAAAATTCTCCAAATTTTTCATAGAAATTTCCAAGGCTTTACCCATTCCAGCAATGCCACATACATTTTCTGTTCCTGCTCGCAAACTTCTTTCTTGTGGACCTCCTGTAATGATACCTTTCAGACCAGAAGATTTTCTCACAAAGGCAAATCCTACTCCTTTGGGACCATGAAATTTGTGTGCACTACACGATGCAAAATCAAGAGGAATTTTTGAAAAATCTATGTCATAATGGGCAATTGTTTGCACAGTGTCGGAATGAAAAAGAGCATTATTTTTTTTGCACAAATCAGCTACTTTTTCCAAATCCAATAGGTTTCCTATTTCGTTGTTGGCGTGCATAAGACTTACCAATGTTTTCTTTTCGGAATTAGCAAGTTGTTTTTCCAATTCTTCCAAACTCAAATCTCCATTTTTTGTTGGACGAATATAGACTACTTCTATACCTTTTCTTTTTTTCAAATCCAAAATAGACTCTGCAACGCATTTGTGTTCCAATGGGGAAGTAATAATTCTTTCTACACCCAAATGCTCGACACTGGATTTCAGTATCATATTATTGGACTCTGTACCACATGAAGTGAATACTATTTCGGCAGGTGTTACTTTTAGATACTCTGCAATTTCTCTTCTAACTTTTTCCAGTAATACCTTGGCATCTTGCCCAATACTATGAGTAGATGAAGGATTACCAAAATTAAATTGAAGGACATTGACCATTTCATCTATTACCAATGGATCCAAAGGTGTAGTAGCTGCGTTGTCCAAATATATTTTATTCATAGGTTGGATGGGATTGTTAGTATATTATATGTTGTGAAAAACGATGCAAATTTAATGAAAAAACTTAAAATGTGATTCATTTGCAAAACTGAGCATTTCTTTGTCGCCATTAGTATCGCCGAAAGCTATTATTTTATCATATTTTTTCCCCTCAATAGCTTGTTTTATTCGGTTCACTTTTTCTGGACCATTGCAATTTGGAGTAATGAAATTTCCTGTAAAAAGTCCTTCTACAAATTCCGACTCGGTGGCGATAAGTTTAATATTCAATTGTTGTGCAAACGGTTTTACCCAAATATCTAGTGAAGCAGTAACTATATAAGTATCTACAAAATTGGAATTGATGTTTTGTAAAAAATCCAAAGCGTTTTCTCTGATAGCTTTTGGAAAATATTTTTTGAAAAACTGTTGACTTTTTTCTTCAATTTTTATTTGCTTTTCTCCTTTTAATATGGAAGACACAAAACTTTTCTTCACATTTTCTGCGTCTGCCAAATTTAATTTCAACAAAATAAAAAGTGGAATATGTTTTAGAAAAGCTTTCCTGTATCGAGTTGGGTTATAAAAATTTAAAAACAAAAACATTGTGTCTTTATAAGTTATAGTGCCATCAAAATCGAATAAATAAAGTTTTTTCATTTAGTGTTTGGTGATTAGTAATTGGTGATTGGTGATTGGTGATTAGTAGTAATTAAACAAAATTTACAATTTCATTTTTTTAAATACAAATTCAGGGATATTTCTAATGATCAACATTATTGCCCACCAAATTGGTAATACGAAGGCTTCATTTTTTTTGGATTTGTAGGCTTTGTATATACAAGAAGCTGCTTGTTTGGGAGTTGCAGTAAGTTTTGGATTAAGTGGTAATCCTTCGGTCATTTTGGTTTCCATGAAGCCAGGTTTTATTGTAAGAACATGGACTTTTTTGGAAAAAAGATAATTTCTAAGTCCACTAAGGTAGGCTGTAAGTCCTGCTTTGGCACTACCATAAATGAAGTTAGATTGCCGACCTCTTTCACCTGCAACAGATGAAAGTACCACCAACGAACCTTGCCTATTTCTTTCCATTTTTTGTGCAAAATAATTGAGTACCGGAACTAATTTAGCATAATTAATATCGATTATTTTTTCTGTATTTTTAATATTATACAAGCCTTCATCGGTACCTAAACCCAGATAACCGGTTGCACAAAACAGCAAGGGAGACTGTATATAATCCAATAAGGAGAAGTCAATTTTTTGGGTAATATCCAGGTAGATAACTTCGGTATGTTGTAGGAATTTGACTTCCAAATGTTGAGCAAATTTATTTGTAGTTTCTTTATTTGAAGTAAACAAATATATGGTTTCAAATTTTTCTCCCGAAGACAAAGCCTTTTCCACAAACGCTTGTGCAACTTCGGAATTACTACCAAGTACAATCATTTTTATTATTTTTTACTAGTATTGATGTTTTGATTTTATTGTCCATTTACAATTCTTTTGTGTTGCAAGGATACAAATTTAGGATTGTGTACATTTTTCAAATAATTAGTAAGCGAGGATTTGCTCATACTATCTTTGGCTAGATAGATCCTACCATTGTATTTTTCTACAATATTATCCAATGTTGATACTAAATTTTTTAGTTTAGAATTCATTTTGAAATCCAATGCCAGTGTATATCCTTCGAAAGGGAAAGAGTTGTATGCCAATGGATTATTAGGTCCAATGTATTTGAGAACTGCTAAAAAGGAACCATTTCCACTATTGGCGATGGTTTGTAACAATTCTCTGATTCCTGCTTTTCCTTCTGCAATAGGAATAACCATTTGGTATTGTATAAAACCTTGTTTTCCATAGATTTTATTCCAATCAACAATGCTATCCAAAGGATAGAAAAAACTTTCATAATCCAAAAAATTCTTAACAATTTTTGGTCTTTGTTTATTATAAATCAAGAAATTAAAAATTTTTATACTCCAATTATTCAAAATAAATTTTGGAAAATAAAATGGAACTTTCAATTTTAATTTTTTAGGCACAGAGAGTGCTTTATCTTTTAGTTGTAGAGGCAACTCGTTGATGGTTGCAAATTCTCCTCTTTGCAATACACTTCTGCCGATATTTTTTCCTTTTTGCAAACAATCTATCCACGCTACATTGTAAGTCCAATCTTTACATTCCTCGAAATATTGAAAAATTTCGTCCAAGTTTTCTGCTTTTATACTTTCTTGTCGAATGTAGGCAGTTTCTATTTTTTTTAATTGGATTTTTGCTGAAAGGATAATACCTGTAAGACCCATTCCTCCAACAGTTGCCCAAAATTTATCTGAATTTTCTTCTCGAGAGCAGTGTAGGATTTCTCCATTTTCGTCCATCAATTCAAACGAAAACAAACAATCCGAAAAACATTGCACTACTTTCCCATGTACATCGGAGGCAATTGCTCCTCCTATGGAAATAAGTTTTGTACCAGGAGTAACCATCAAAAAAAAACCTTGAGGAACAATAAGCTCCAATATCTCTGACAATAGTACACCCGACTCACAGTTCAAAATACCATTGAGCCTATCAAAAGACACAAATTTATTCAGTTTTTTTGTGGAAAAAATAGTTTCCGAAAGAGCAGCATCTCCATAACATCTACCATTTCCTCTAGCGATAATTTCATTGTTGTTTCTAACAAAATCTTTTATTTTATCAAAAGAATCCTCTGTGATAATTTCTTTTTCTACCACCGGAAAATTACC
>JAFDZJ010000271.1 GCA_018266965.1 Bacteroidota bacterium | reverse complement strand
CATTTTTTTCTTATGTCAATTTTGATTTGTAGGATGTCGTTCGGTAAACTTGCCCATAACGGAACGGGGCTTTGCGAGGTGCGGGCTACTGCAACCGAAAGTGGAGAGGAGGACGAAACTCTAGCAAAAACCATTTTCATTTTTTTCAAATTTACAAAAAAAAATGAAATGGTTTTTTGCGGGTACTGCCTACAAATTTTCTGAGATTTCCTTCAACCCCGCATCTTGCAAAACCCATGTTATCGGCAGTTTTTTTTAAATCATCATAAGTAAAATTAATATCAATGCTATAATTCCAACAATTAATGAAAATTTCCTTGAGTTATAACTTTTTATACGTCCTGAAATAGAAATTACATAAAGAATAGAAATCAGTCCCATGAAAAAAGATAAAGAACCTATAATTCGGGGAAAATTCAAATTGCTATTTGAGGCAGAAAATGGGTTTCCTTTAGATGTTAGCAAAATGATATTCGTCAGTGCGAAAATTGAAACGATAAATCCTGCGCAAGCAAGAGTAAGAGCCTTGAATAGTTTGGCTTTTAATTTCGGTTCAGCGTCAACTCCGTCAACAATGAACAGATTTGCGAAAGAAAATCCACCCAATAATGTGCTAATTAATATTAGTTGACTTGCAAGAGTATTCCAAAATTCAGAAGATAGTTCCGTCATACACGTAATTTTTTATTTGCTAATTTATATTTTTTTTTGAATAAAATCAATTTGATAAAGTTAAAATTTCTGTTATCGCCTTTTAACACGCGGGTTTTCTAAAATTGCCGATAACGGTTTGCAAATTGGCGATGGAGCCGACTTTTAGCACAAATGTTGAATAGAATTACTAATCTTCAATCTTGCACAAAAGTTCAATAGAAGTACTTCACCGGCTCTATTGCCAATTTGTTTGTTAGCACCAGTTTTTATTATCAATTTCGTCCAGTTAATACATAAATTTCAGTTAGCCCTTTTCTGTTGAACAGGTCGTCCTGTTTACGTGCAGAAACTAACAAACTATCGATTTCTCCTTCGGGTTCGTCCCAAAGTGGGTGATTGAATAATCTTGTCAGACAAACTTTAATTCTGTCCTTTTGATTTGTGTCCATAACTTCACGATAAAGCAATTTGTTTCTGTCGTCATTGGTAATAAAGTTAAACGCCATACCTAAAATACTTTTTAAATAAGGTGTCCACGTTAATACCGCACCTTTGTGCCAAATTCTTCGTGCTTTAAGTTCAAGGTTTGTCAACGATTTCCCACGTATGTTTTGCACCCAATTGTTTAGAAAACCACACTCTACAAGTAAAGAGGCGAGTTCCTTAAAGTTTTCAAGTTCAGCATCTCTGAAATCGCCCGCTGATTTGAAATTTGCTGTTGACGGCTCTAAAAATAAAGTATTCGGAAACACAGCAGTTTTTAAAAGGTCTATTGAAAGTGCGTAACCAGCATCTCTTGATGCTTCTGCTGTAAATGATTTCAATGCGGATAGCTCAACGGCATTAGTTATGATTGCACTTTTGAGCATATCTTTTGCTTGGGAACGGCTATGTTGTTTTTCTGAAACCAAGAAACTAATAAAATTTTCTTCAGAATGTTTATCAACGGATTTAGTAGCCGTAAACTCTTCCAACATTTCTTTATAAATTACCGACAATCGGTCTAACAAAGTTGAAGTGTAAAACGGAATTTGTTTATGCTTTGAATGAGCATCAAGATTTGTAATCATTAAGTCGTCAAACAATTTTTTAGCTTTGTCTGCTTCTGCTGGCGACAAATACGCTTTAATATCAACTTCCGTTGTGTTGTTTAATACCTGACCTGCAAGTTTATGTTGTCCGTCAAACAATTTTAGTTTACTGCCAATTAACCTTGCGATTGACGGTGCTAATTGTGGGTGGTCTTTTAAATGGTCACGTAAGGAAATTAGTCTTTTGTAGTCAATAACTCTTGGCTGTAATCCTTCTTGGTCATCGTTTTCAAGCCATTTTATAGGTATCCGTCCATAAAAATATTGAACGTTCAATATTTTGTCTGACAACAATGTGAATACTCTTTTGTCTGTTCCGTCATCAATCGTTATTGTATCTGATTGTGTAATGAAATGAAAAGTTTTCTGAGAAATGTCTTTAAGTTCAAAAATGTCTTGCAACTTGATTTTGTTCTTCTTTTCATTAAAAAGTCGTTCAAGTTTTAAGTTATCTCGGACTTCATAAAGCGATTGGTCAGATTTACGTCTGTTGTATTCTTTTTTTACGATACGAATATTTGAAAGGTCGCTGTCGCCTTGTTTTGAGTATGGTAAAATATGGTCGTACTCAATTGCATCTGTATCGCCAATTACTTCTCCAGAAATAAAACATCTCAGAGAGCCGTCTTTGTCAAGTTGTTGTTGTCTTACTTGTTCTTTTTCTGTGTCTGATATTTGTCGTTTCATTTTTTACGCTGTCGTTTTTAAAATTGGTGCTAACCGGTTACGTGTATGAGTAGTGGCGGATTACGGAGCACTTTCCTGTCAAGATACGATGAACTTGATGCGAGGTAGAACGCCTGAATACGCTACAGCCCCCGCCATTACTTATACACGATGTTATGGGCTGGGCTTCTTTTTCTGTCGTCAATAACTATACTTGTCATTCAGTCCTATTCCGTTAAAAATCTGTTCTTTGTATTTCTCAATTCGACCAATTCTTGTTTGTGATTGCTTGGGTTGTGAAAAATGAATGATATAGCCCCTTTGTCGTCCAGCTGTTAATGCGTAAAATGCTTTCTTAAATGCAGGGTCTTGTTCAAATGCTTCAAGAAGTTCGTTAGGAATTGGTTCAGGGTTTTTCTTAAACTCTACTTTTTTTCCGCATTCTTCAATTTCTATTGCTTCCAAAACGTATTCTTTTAAAACATCTTTTACTTTCTCTATGTCTTTAACATTGGTGAATTTTATAATTCTGTCTGACTGCAAATTTCCTTGTTGTTGGAGTATTTTATGTTTGTCAGTCAATAATACTCCTTTGAAAAAGCCAATGTTTGCCGATTCCTTCAATGCACCCACAGAAACAATGTTTTTCCCTTTATGCGTATAGACTGGTGCTCCCCATTTTATTTCTTCTGTCAAACCTGTTTCTAAAACAATTTGTCTAAGCATTTCCAATTCTTCACGCCAATTATGGACTTTGCATTGTGGCGTTCCGCCATACTTACAACGCATACAGCCGTCAATAAGATATTTGTCTACTTGTGGGTTCATCATTTTGTTAGAAGGTTTAATCTGTATTCAATCATTTTGATAATCAGTTCTTCAGGCAAAGGTTTATTTATAGGGAACTGAACATAACCTTTACCTTTTTTGTAATCTTTTAATTCTTCATCAAATTTCTCAATTGTAGTGGGGTGAGGATAAAGTCCAACGTGATTTTTATAACCTGCCATCATAATTTGTTGTTCTCTTTTTCCATTTTTTATTAGGGCATACGCTGGAATATTATAATTCAATAATTCTTCTGCATCTGGAACAACCTTAAAAATACACTGTCTAATTTGAAGTAATGTATTTTTTACCTTTTCAGGTTGCGAATGGAAGTAATCTTCTACTGAATTTATTTTTGCACTATTGTCCATAAGCATTTTAAATTATCCGTTTTTTCAACTGTCTGTCGTTTAGCCTTGCCCATAACGTTTTGGCGCTTGGCGCAGTGGCGGATTTCGGAGCACAAAACTGTCAATACACCACAAGTGTTGATGCGAGGTAGAATGTTCAATTAACCACGTCACCCGCCATTGAGCCAAACGCCTGTTAGCACACGTAATT
>JAFDZJ010000270.1 GCA_018266965.1 Bacteroidota bacterium | reverse complement strand
CAAAACCAAGTAATTATAATAATTCACTTGTAAAATATGTGAAATTTTATGAAAATGGTAATGTTAATTTTTTTTATTTACAAGATATTAATTATAATAGTTTTGATCCCAATTATCATGGAGATAGAGGGTTTTATTATTTTATTGATAAAAAAAATTTTATCATTAAAATTTATGTTAAAACTGATGATTGGGGAGGGAAAAATTTTAAAGACTATTATGGAAAAATTGAGGGGGATAAAATATTGTTAAGGTCAAAGCAAAATTACGCTGGAACAAATGATTTTGGTATTGATGTTTTCAAAGAAACTAATTTTCAAACTCCAAAAACATATAAGGCAAATTGGTAGAATGTCTTTTGATACTAGACAAAGGGGCTTTTTAATGTTATCAAACGGATACAAAAATTATATACAATTTCAAACTATTAATCCTTTTTCATTATGGTAACAATTAAAAATTTTCTGATATATTTCGTTTTCTTATTATTAAATTCCTGTACTTCATCACAAATATTGTTAGAGTTCATATATTTCATCTTTGGAAAGTCCTGTGTATTGAATGATTTTATCAATATGCTCTCCGTTATGTTTCATCATTTTAGCAATTTCAATATTTCGCTCAATTTCTCCGTCATCAAAAGCGGTGTCAATTACTCCTTTTAAATCACGATAAATTTTCAGGCTGTTTTCGTATTTGTCCAAGTCGGTTTGTCCAAAGTTGGCTAGTTCGGCTTTCTCAAATGCTTGTTCAAATATTTTATCGCTGAAAATGGTCGGAATGTTTTGAAAATCCTCCAAGTTTTTAATGAAATACAACCATTTGTCCAATCGTGTACCAAGTTGCTCTTCGGTTTTGGAAAAGTTTGGCATTTCCAAATAGATGAAAGTCAGCTTGTCGTAAAAAACTTTGTTGTTTTGATTTTTCAGTTTTATAGTGTGAACGACTTCACTTCTTTCTGGTTCGTTTTCGTAATCGTCAAAAGTAAAATCCAAAATACCGATACAGTAAACCGCTTTCAAACTGTAATTCCATTCTCTTTTTACGGCTTGTTCACTAATCGGAAAAGTGGAATAATAAATGGTTCTTTCTTTAAAATAATTTTGCTTGGCTTTTTGCAGTTCCACGATAAATTTTTCGCCTTTATCGTTTTCGCAATAGATGTCATAAACCGCTTTTCGGTCGAGTTCTGTTAATCCGAGTTGTTCAGTGTTTTTGAAAGAAAGGTCAATGATTTTGTTTTGTTCGGGCAAAACAGCATTCAAGAAGTCAATGAGCAAAGGCTTACTTGCTTCTTCTCCGAAAATTTTATTAAATCCGAAGTCGGTATATGGATTGATGTATTTTGCTCTCATTTTCTACTGTTTCACATCACAAGTTTACAACTTTTTTCTAATTATTGATGTATTTTTAGAGCAGTTTAAAATCACACCGGTTAGTTGAATCTGCCTTATTTTACCCCAAAATAGTTACCCCATTTTCCACCAATTGATAGATGGTATCTCTTGCAGAATTGGGTTTTACATTTACCGCTTTTGTTCCATTGAAATGTACGCAAGTGATATAATCTAGCTTCATGGCATCTAAAGCTGTGAATTTCACGCAATAGTCCAAAGCCAAACCTACAATTTCCACCAATTCGACATCATGATATTTTAAAAAATCGTCTAATCCTGTTTTCATAAAATGATTATTATCCTGGAAACCACTATAACTATCAATGTCTATATTTTTTCCTTTTTGGATAATATGTGCATTATTTGGTACAAACAAATCCTTATGAAACTCTGCACCAAAAGTGTTTTGCACACAATGATCGGGCCACATAAATTGTGGGATACCATTTAGCGTGATGGTTTCTCCAATTTTTTTATTGTTATTAGCAGCAAAACTTTTATGATTAGTAGGATGCCAATCTTGGGTCAAAACTATTTGGTCGTATTCATTTTCTTTACTAAGGTGGTTGATGTAAGGAATGATATCATTGGCTTCTGGAACTTCTAACGCTCCTCCTTGGCAAAAATCATTTTGAACATCAACTATTATCAATGCTTTTTTCATAATTTATTAGGTCTTGAACTTAATTTTTTGGTAAATTTACAAAACTGTTACAATACCGAGAGGATATATTGTTATTTTCTAAATTAATTATAATAAAAATGGGAATATTTGATACATTATTTGGAGAGTCCTCCAAAAATAATAATAGTGATTTGTGGATAGAAATCAATAATTTTATGGATTTGGAAAAGGCTATTGACAAGTCATTCAAACAAAAAGTTGCCATCTTCAAACATTCTACCAGATGTGGAATAAGTACAAGAGTTAAAGCCAAATTCGAAAAAGAAATGGAAGAATTCAAACCAAAAGTTATTTTGTATTATTTGGATTTGTTGGCTCATAGAGATATTTCTAATAGCATAGCGGAAAAATTTAGCATTACCCACCAAAGTCCACAATTATTGGTTTTGGAGAACGGAAAAGTTATACAACATGCTTCTCATAGTGATATTACAAGTAACCTTTTTTCCTAATGAACAACATCTATCATTACCTTTCCGAAGTCTTGGATTTGCCATTGGATATTGTAGAAAAATGCAAAATTAATTTCAGTGTACAAGTTGCAAAAAAAGGAACATTTTTGTTACAAGCAGGAGAAGTTTGTAATTATACTTTTTTTGTAGAAAAAGGCTTGTTGAGAATGTACTCTTTGGATCAACATGGAAAAGAACATGTCATACAATTTGCTCCTGAAAACTGGATGATTTCCGATAGAAGTTCATTATTTTTCAATGAAAATTCTCATTTTTATATAGAAGCAGTGGAAGATACCGAATATCTTATGTTGGGAAATAATTTCTTTACGGAATTATCGGTACAGTTTCCGGACTCGGTTTATAAAATAGATTTGTTATTACAAAAGCACATCAAAAATTTGCAGGACAGAGTCCGTGCATTGTTGTCTGATACAGCGGAAGAAAGGTATCTTGCATTTATAAAAATGTATCCGGACATACTACAAAGGGTGCCACAATGGATGGTAGCTTCTTATCTTGGGATTACGCCGGAAAGCCTAAGTAGAGTCAGGAAAAATTTGGTTTCAAAATAAAAAAAGCAAAGAAAAAATCTTTGCTTTTTTATTATTTCAATTTAGGATTTAAAATGTCATCTCTGGCACATCATCATCTATCACTAATTTCCCGGAAGTTGCTGTTTTTATTTCTTCAACACTCACACCGGGAGCTCTTTCAACACAATGGAAAGCTCCATTTTTTATTTCGTAAACGCCCAATTCTGTAACAATTTTTTTTATACATTTTACACCAGTAAGTGGAAGAGAGCAGGAGGGAAGTAGTTTGCTTTCGCCGTGTTTGTTTACTTGTTGCATAGCGACGATAATATTTTTAGCTGAAGCCACCAAATCCATTGCTCCACCCATACCTTTTACCATTTTTCCCGGGATTTTCCAATTAGCAATATCACCATTTTCCGATACTTCCATAGCTCCCAGAATGGTAAGATCTACTTTTTGAGCTCGGATCATTCCAAAACTAGTAGCAGAATCGAAAATTACAGAACCAGGAAGTGTGGTAATAGTCTGTTTTCCTGCATTGATAAGGTCTGCATCTTCATCTCCATCTATAGGAAAAGGACCCATGCCAAGCAATCCGTTTTCGGATTGTAACACAACATTAATATTTTGGGGAATATAGTTGGCAACTAATGTTGGGATGCCTATCCCTAAATTAACATACGAGTTATTGGTTATTTCTTTTGCAATACGCATTGCAATTTGTTCTTTGGATAAAGCCATTATTTTAGTTTTTGGGTCTTACAGTTTTTTGTTCAATTCTTTTTTCATAATGTTCACCTTGGAAAATCCTATGAACAAAAATCCCCGGAGTATGTATCATATCGGGGTCTAGTTCTCCTGCGGGAACTAATTCTTCTACCTCGGCAATAGTAATTTTTCCTGCCATAGCCATCATCGGATTAAAATTTCTGGCTGTAGAGCGATAGATTAAATTTCCTGCAGTATCTCCTTTCCAAGCTTTTACAATGGCAAAATCCGAATCGAAGGCGTATTCCATCAAATAATCTTTACCATTGAAATTTCTTATTTCCTTGCCTTCTGCAACTTCTGTACCTACACCGGCAGGAGTAAAGATTGCAGGCATTCCGTAGCCAGTTGCCATACACCTAGTTGCCAAAGTACCTTGTGGGATTAGTTCTACTTCCATTTCTCCGGATAGCAGTTGTCTTTCGAACTCGGCATTTTCACCTACATAGGAGGCTATCATTTTTTGAATTTGTTTTTGTTGCAATAGCAAACCAAGCCCAAAATCATCAACACCAGCATTGTTGGAAATGCAAGTAAGATTTTTCACATTTTTCCTAACCAATTCGGCAATAGAGTTTTCTGGAATTCCACAAAGTCCAAAACCTCCTAGCATAATGGTCATTCCATCGGAAATTCCATTACAGGCTTCTTGAACATTTTTTACGGTCTTATTTATCATTTTAAATTAAATTATCATTAATGATAAAATTAAGAATTTTTACCGAATTACTCAAAAAAAATCGACATAAAATTTGAATAGGATAGATAATGGAAAAAAATCGTGTTAAATTTCAATGAATTTTATTGTTTTTTTTGAATAGAAATACCAATGGTATAATTTCCTTTCTCGGTATCAAAATTTTTATTTTGAGTAGGGTAGGGAGATATTTCTTCTAATGTTATTGTTAAATCATTAAAATCAATAGTGCTAAAATAGCCTTTCTCTGGATTGGAAATAGTAGAAAGTACAACAGTTTTTGGGCGAGTATAGGTACCCATCAATTCCAGTTCCACACTAGCAACTCCTTGCCATACACATTGTACATTTTTTGGACACCTACTATCCTCGGTAACTGATTTTACGGTAAAGTTAGTTTCAAATTCCGATAAGAATTTATTTTCCTCTTCCTTGAAATAGTAGATTTTTAGCATCTTGTTGGTAGTGGATTGTTGTTT
>JAFDZJ010000026.1 GCA_018266965.1 Bacteroidota bacterium | reverse complement strand
AAGTTTCGGGTAAACAATTAGCGGATGCGTTTGACGAAGGATTATCAGAAGAAATAAAAACACTGTTTTATAACTGTATAAAAAAAGGCACATTATCGCAAAACAACATTTCGGAACTTATTGAATATTTTGCCATTGATAAAGTAAATCCCGAAAGTAAAGAATGGAAATTGTACGTTGATATGCTATTGGACAAAGATTATCCAAGCAAAGAAATTGAAGAAGAATTTACGTTTCACAGAAGAAACACAATCACTTCTTTGCTATCAACAGCAGAGAAAAACAATCAAGAATACAACTGGTATGTTTATCTTGACGATTGTTACAAACAGAAATTTGAAAACCAAGAAAACACCAATATTGGTTGGTATTGCTACCAACTAAACGAATACTGGCAGTTTGCTTGCGGATTGATTTTCTTTGGCACACTTCAATACTTAGAAACCTTACACACAGAAGAATATTTGCCAAATTTCATTTCTGATTTTTCAAAATTAATAAACAAAGAAAGCAAGAACAACGAAACTACAACACTTGAAAATTGCATCGCAAATATTAGTGAAACTGAAATTGATTTATTAGAGCAAATAGAAAAATCCAACACACCACAAGAAAATGCAAAAATCGGTTTTAACTTACTTTTCAAACTTTACGACAACAACAAAGAACAACTGCCACAATTAAAAGAATATCTAAGCAGAAACGGAATTATAAGAGAGGGAAATATGGCAGACGGACTATTTGCAATTACAAACCACTTGCAAAATGATGTGAACGACTTTATTTCAAACTTTATTCATAAAAATATCATTTATCGCCATCAAATGGTTGCCTTGCGAAAAATGGGAAACGGAACACAAGCGACCAATAAATTTATCATTGAAGAACAGATGATACGCCTTATTGATATTTTTCCCGCACGTTGGACATCACCACGAATGAATGCATTGCGAAACTTACTTTTTGATTTGCAGGTTATCAATGATGAAGGGAATATCACAGAATTACACTCAAAAATTGCTTACCAATAATGGCTATCAAACGAAACAACATACTTTCCTTTATTGGTAACGGACGATACCATTCTTGCATACTCACAACTTTCAGTTTTGACTTTTATTTCTTTGAAATGAAAGTAATGAAATGGTTGCGTTCTTGCGGAATTAGAAATGTAAATGTGTTTATTGACGGACATTTCTATTCAGAACTAATGCAGCAAGCAACAGGCGATGAAATGAAATTGGCAACAGGATATTCACTCTACCCTATTTTTGAAAAAAATATTTTTCACCCAAAAGTTTGGTTGTTGTTTGGCGAAAATGAAGGATTATTACTTATCGGCTCGGGGAACCTTACCAATTCTGGCAACGGAAGTAATGATGAAATTTGGGGTGCTTATCATTTTGATATTAAGCAACCGCAAAACGCACCTGTATTTTCAGCAGCGTGGAGTTATATTTCAAAACTTAGTGCAACCGCAAAAGGAATAGCAAGCGAAAAAACGACACGTTGGGTTGCCGAACATTCGCAATGGCTAATGGAATTGCCAAAAGTTGCAGATTTTCAGCTTTTGAATTTGCCAAATAATGAACAAGCAGCTTTTTTATACAATACAGAACAAACAACCATTTGGCAACAAGTTAAACAACTTACGGCAAATGAAAAGGTAACTGAAATTACTGCGGTTTCGCCTTATTACGACACACAAGGCAAAGCATTAGAAGAAATAAAAAACACTTTTCCTAATGCACAAATCAATATAGTAATTGATGAAAACGGCATAGTTCCTACGGAATTGCCGAATGACAAAAAATATGCTTTTTACGATTGGAAAAAATTAGACTTATGCAGAAATATTGGAGCAAAACAGCAATCAAAACTGCACGCTAAAATTTTGCATTTTAAAACAAAAGGCAATAAAGAATTTTGCTTGTTTGGTAGTGCAAACATTACTTCGGCAGGTTTGGGAATTTCAAACACTGCAAATTCAGAAGTTTCACTTTTCATTAAATCAGAAAAGGGAAATATTTTAGACAAGATTGGGTTAAAACTAAAAGCAAGTAGTAGGAAAACGCTTTCAAAATTTGCTGTCAATGACAAAGTTTCAATAGAACAAGCAATCGTCAAAAACAATCGGTTTCCAATAAAACTATTGGCTGCCGAAATTAATTACGCAACATTAATGCTTTACACCGATAAAGGTTTTGATACGTCAGTTTCAGTTGCATTGTATGACAACAACAATCAACTATTAAAAAGCCAAACCATACAATCGCTAAAACCGCAACACGAAATTAATTTTGAAATTGAAGAAAGTAAATTGCAGTATGTACAAATACAAAGCACAGACGGAAATAAAAATCTTTCAAATAAAATCATTATCAGTAATTATTTTACACTCGCTAAAACGCACCCAAATCCAAAAAATGCTGAACTTGAAAGATTGTGCGGACAGCTTCAAAGTGGCGAATTGAGAAATGTTCTTGATTTAATTCATTACGCCATTATTGATGAAAGCGAAAAAGAAGACGGAACTTCTGTTATCAATACTTCTAAAACAAAATTGAATGAAAAAGAAGAAAAGAAAACAGCCGACCAATCACAACTTTATGATTTATCGGGCTACAAACCAATAGAGCCAAATTCACAGTTGCACGAAAACGCATTGCTTTTATCGCCTTCGCTTCGTGTGTTGGACGCTCTGAAATTGGCTCATACACAAGGTTCAGAATTAGAAACGGACATAAGACCAGACGAACAGGAAGAAGATATAAGCAACATAAGCGGTAATGATGAAAGCGAAGTGCAACAAGGCAAAAGCATTCCATTAAAACTTTTAGAATCAGACAAACGAAAACTCAAAAACTTTTTCAAAAATCTTTACGGCTATTTCCATCACGACATTTTGTTTAAAGATACAAGAGTTTCAGATTACAAATTGACTTTAACCGACATAACAAAGTATTTAATTGCGTTAGAACTCATACACGAATTTGGCGGAAAATCAGAAAAAATAGAAGATGAACAGCAGCAACTTTTCTTTACCTATCTGCCTGTAACTGGCGACTACGAAAATAACAATGTAAAAGGTTGTTGCCTAAACATTGTTGGCGATTTTTTACGATTATCAAAAAACGGCTTCAAAGAATATACTTTTGATTACACAAGGAAAAAGTTTGAACAATTACAACGAGATGCACTAATCAGCACGATTGTTTGTATTGCAAACATCTCTTAGAAAGAAGATGAAAAACCATATTTAAAAACATTATTGCTAAACACATTACATTATTTAGGTTGGACATCAACAACAGAGATTGACAAAAACCTAACTGTTTTGATTAAACAAGTAAAAGAGAAAGCCAAGAATTTAAAACAGGCAACAAGAAACTTAGAAGAACAGTTAAGCTATTTTGAAAATCAGGTTTGTAAAGCGTTTATACGTGCAACCAAAAACAGAGAAAACAAAAACTTTGCTGACAAAGCAGACAAAGGACAAATTATTTATTCGTCAATCGCTGGTGTTGGCTATTGTTATGTAGTTTCTGCGACAAAACAAAACGAGTATTGTTTAGCAAGACCAGGATTTAATTGGAACGACCAAGAAAACGAATATATCAAACATATTGGTGATAAAATTTACCGACATTTACCACTAACAATGGTGACACTAATTGACTTATGACGGCAGAAGAAAAAAGGGCAGCAGGCAACAGGCAGTTTGGCAAAATGGCGGGTTTAGTGCAAAACTCAACAGCAGTTCTTCAATGGAACTTTTGTTCAAAACTGAACATTTGTGCTTCGATTTCCGCCACTTCGCCAAGCTGCTGACCGTTACAGGCAATGTAAAACAACAACACGAACGAATTTACAGATGAACAAGAGCAATTTAAAATTCAGGGATATTGACGAGTATCACTCTTGCCAACCTGCCGACATTCAGAAAATTCTTGAACAACTTAGACTGACAATTAAACAGGCTGCACCAAAGACGACAGAAACGATTAGCTACGGTATGCCAGCATTTAAACAAAACAAGGTGTTGGTATATTATGCTGTTTGCAAAGAACATATCGGCTTTTATCCAACCCCAAATGCAATTGTGAATTTCAAACGAGAACTTGAAAAATATAAAACATCAAAGGGTGCAGTTCAATTTCCCATTGACAAGCCACTACCTTTGACATTGATAAAAAAAATTGTAAAGTATCGTTTAGACGAAGACTCTGAAAAATGAATATGGAAATAGCTTCTGGAATTTTACACGAAGTGCCTATCGATATAAAAAAGGCACTAAAAACAAATACTGATATTCTTGAACGGTGGAACAAGCTTACACCTATTCAACGCAATGAATGGATTTGCTGGGTTACAATTGTCAAAAAAGAAGAAACAAGGGCGGAACATATTCACCGTATGACAGAGGAATTATTAGAAGGCAAACGACAACCCTGTTGCTGGCCTGGTTGCCCGCATCGCAGACCTTCGGCTCAAAAATGGTTTAAAAAATCAGACAAATGAAAACAACACACGAACACGATGACCGAATAGCAAAAATGTCTTTTGCATCTGTATATCCACATTATCTCAAAAAAGTGGAAAGCAAAGGAAGAACAAAAGAAGAATTGCATCAAGTTATAGAATGGCTTACGGGTTTTGACAACAAAAAATTACAAACTTTGATTGACGAAAAAGTAACTTTTGAAACATTTTTCAGAAAAGCAAATCTGCCAAAAAATGCTCAACTTATTACAGGTGTAATATGCGGTTATAAGATAGAAGAAATTGAAAACCCATTGACCAAACAAGTAAGGTATTTAGACAAGTTAGTGGACGAGTTAGCAAAGGGACGAAAAATGGAAAAAATATTAAGGACTGCGTGACACGATACACTGCCTGTAACAAACATATTTGCAAAAGCACGGCTGAAGGAAGTAATTGAGCATTTGTACTTCTATCAGCTTTTGTGCATATATTCGGCTGACGGTTTTCAAATGCCGTGCCTTCGCAAATATGCCGGACGTTGTACGTCACCTTAGACGGCATTCTACATAACATTAAATTTTCGACCTCATTCATTATGACAATTTCAGACACGATTGAACAATGTTTTTCTTCTACGAAAGAAATTATTATTGACGTAACCCCTAACTACGACAAAGGCCCGTCTGCTTTTGCTCTT
>JAFDZJ010000269.1 GCA_018266965.1 Bacteroidota bacterium | reverse complement strand
GGAACCCGAAATTTTTTCTAAAAAAGATACATTGAAAGGGCTTGCCAAACTCTCCGGAATTAGTAATGGCAGAGGAATAGCCTCGGAAATAAATTTAACAACAACCTGGGCAGACAATTGGGCAATAAAAACCAGAGGTGGTTACAAAAAATTGGGAGACCTTTCCGCTCCGGATTATGGTTTAATGAATACCGGTATGGAAAGTAATTCTTTTGGATTTACCCTTCAAAACAATACTTTTTGGCAAGGTATTTCTTTGGATTATTATCTTACACAACAAAAAATAGGTATTTTCCGAGGGTCGGATTTGGGTAATCTTAATGATTTTTATGACGCTATCACTTCACAAAAACCAATATACACAAGAGATTTTTCTTATGACATACAAAATCCTATGCAAAATATCCAACATCATATTGCTAAATTATCAGCCTTCAAAAGATATGAAAATTGGGGGAAAATTTCATTGGATTATAGTTTTCAATACAACAAAAGGAAAGAATATGATGTAAGGAGAGGCGACCTCTACAATATCCCTGCCATGCAATTGGAATTATACACCAACCAACTAAATATTACCGACTTTTTGGAAAGAGAAAAATGGTCTTTGGAAACCGGAATCCAAGGACAATATCAATACAATTATTCTCCTACTAGCACACAGGCAAAAAGATTAATTCCTAACTACAACCAATATAATATAGGTGCTTTTTCAGTTTACAAATACAACCTCTCCCAACAATGGAAAGCCGAGTTAGGAATAAGATACGACTACCAAAAATACTTGGTAAAAGCTTGGTTTGACACCAAAGAATGGGAGGAAAAATACCAACAAGATTTCTCACAATTCTACATATTGACAGAGGGAAACAGGGTATTCACAAAACCAGAACTAGACTACAATTTGTTGGGCTACAATTTTGGGATAAATTATAATTTGGACAACAAACAAATCATTAGATTAAATTTTTCCAACACCAACAGAACTCCAAATATTGCCGAATTATTTGCCGGAGGACTACACCATTCTGCTGCGATGATAGAACAAGGAGATATGCGACTAACAACAGAAAACACTAGCCAAATACAATTGGATTGGGAATCCAACTTCATGATTTTGAAAGGATTAAAAATCAACATCAATCCCTATTACTACAATATAAAAGGTTATATTTCGCAAATACCAACAGGAATACAAAACACAATAAGAGGAGTTTTCCCAGTATGGAGCTACCAACAAGTTGATGCTAAAATATATGGACTAGATTTGGACTCCAATTGGAAAATTAACAATTTTCTACAATACAAATCACATTTTTCATTCGTACATGGCAATGACATTACAAACAACCAACCACTTATTATGATGATGCCTACCCAATGGACTAATGCAATAGAAATCAATCTACCTTGGAAGAAATCCTATTTCAAAATAGAAAATATTTGGGTGGCAAAACAAAACAGATACCCCAACTACAATCCTACCATTATGATTTATGAAAACGGAATAGAAGTAGAAAAAACATTAGACCTTTCTACCCCACCACCTGCTTACCAACTATGGAATTTACAAGGAGAAATGGAAATTTTCAAACAATTTACAGCTGGTGTTACTATTACCAATCTATTCGATATTTCTTATAAAAACTACCTGAACAGATTACGATATTTCTCCAATGAAATGGGAAGAAACATCATTTTTAGCCTACAATACAAATTTTAATTTTTAATACAATGAAAATAATTATAAACACACTTTTATATATCTCCCTAGCATTACTTCTAGTTTCTTGCCACAGAGCAGATGAAGATCAAGATGTGATTTCACAAGAAGAAATTTCTAATGTTATATTATTGGTACACGACAACCAAACAGGGATTACAAAAACCTACAATTATACTGCTAATGCCACCGAAAACCCGCTTATCTCTTTGGAAAACGGTAAAGAATATACAGTAGATGTCGTTTTCAAAAATGGCAATGAAGATTTGAACTCCGAAATCCTAGAAGCCAAAGACGAACATTTTTTGATTTTTCAATTTATAGATGCACAAATCCAGCTTACTCGACTTTCAGGAGCCAATGACACAAGATCCGATGGAAACAAAATAGGAATGAAAACAAAATGGAAAATAAACGCCATCAATAGTCCTTCTGCCAAACTAAACCTTACCCTAAACCATGCAGCTATTTCGGTTTCCGAAGCCGAAAATAATTTTACATACGGTTCTGTAGATGGTGGAGAAACAGATGCAGAAGCCGTCTATAACCTTTCCAACTAACACTTATGTATAAAATAGAAACCTGCTCATTGTGGCAGGTTTTTTTTGTATTTGGTTTCGAAATTTGAATTAAGATTTTGGTTTTTCTAATTTTTCCAATCTTTCGTTATTTTTTTTACCCAAGCTATCTAGTTTTTTCTTGTTTAATAAAAATAAGCTATCATTTTTTTTACTCATTTTTTTTAAATTACTCTCTTGTTTTAGCATTAAAGATTTTAATTCATCTATATTATCAGAAATGTTTTCTAATTTAATTTGTTTAGCGATTTCAGCCTCTGATTTGGATAGTTGCACTGTTTTAGATAAGATACTATCAAATATGGAAACATAATTATTGGCTGTAAGTAATTGACTTTTATATCCTACTGAACGAATACTAATCTGGTTTTCTTTATTTTCATTTTTAGTTTCCAATCTAGCACTATCCACATTTAGGGTGTTATTATACATTTCATTCAGTCTATACAGTGCATTTGCAGCAAATAATTCAGATGAAGAATGTTTGTTGAGTTGCAAAGCATTTCTCACAATGGAAAGTTTTGCATCTGCTGTCAATTTGGTGTCTTGTGTAAAATTGGCAACCAAATCGAATGCTTTATTCATTATCGCATCTGGGTTGTTTTCCGCCAATACAGAAAAGTTTTTACTATTAGCAACAATTACAGTCGAGCGTTTG
>JAFDZJ010000268.1 GCA_018266965.1 Bacteroidota bacterium | reverse complement strand
TTCAAGTTATCTCCTATTCGTTCAAAAACATTTGGAGCGGGATCTAAAAATGCATTATCATTTTCGCCATACAGCACCCAATTATCAAAATCCATAGGAATATTGATATCCCGTTCAATAACAGGAGTATTTTCGGCAGGTCTAATGCACATCTCTTTTTGACAAGAACTAAAAGCTATTGAAACAGAAATTACAATAAATAAATAAAAATATTTTAGTTCCGTTTTCATAAATTATAAATAATTATTACAAAAATAGAGTGGCCACTTTTTTTAAATATTAATTAGAAGCAATTTTATACTCCGACAACATAAATTTTGCACTTGTTCCTCCATAGCAATCACCCATTCTCAATCCCAAATAGCCTGATTTTGTATAAACAATTGTCGTTTTACTACCAATTACTGTCCCGCCATTATTACTATAATTATTTATAGAAGTAGTGCAAGTGTAGTTATCAGTGCCCGCATTTGCAGCTATTCGTGTATAATACCATACATTATCTTGTATAATAACAGAGTTATCAAATCCGGTAGTAGAATGTAACAAGAAGTCAACATTTTGAATAGGCGGATTCGAATCAGTCGTTGTTGGGTCATATTTTAATTGAGCTATTATGCCGGCAAATTGACCTCCTGAATTTAGTTTCCATTTAATATACAAAACCTTGTCTTTAATGTTAAAGACGTTCGTAGTTTGAAATCGGCCACCCTGCCGATATGCTTGCCCTAAACCTACGAGAGTGTCAGCATCATTAAAAAACGTAGTAGCAGTTTGTGGTACAATAGCTGAGGTTGCATAGCTATAATAGCTCCATCCATTTACATCCATTTTTAAGGTAGTATCAGGATTACAGTTCTTGTCTTTTGAATTAACCAATAAATTTCCTACGGTCTTTTGACAAGACATTAAAATTAGAGGTGTTATAAAAGCAATTGTAACTGCTTTTAAAAAGTAGTCTTTATACATATAAACAATTATTTTAATGAAAATTAAACTTTTTTAACAAGAAAACAAATAACTGCTCCAATAATTCTAAAAAGATTTTCTTTGCCAATTCTCCCAAACAAATTCAAATTGATAAGTTAGGAAATGAGAAGACCCTAATAAAGTTTGAATCTTTCTCATTCTTTCTTGAGCGTTTGGGAAAAAGTCATGAAACTGTACTTGTATATTATCTATTTTATTCGTCCACCCTGTTTCAATTAAATAATCCAAAAGGTCATATTCTCCACCTTCAATGTTTATTTTTATTAAATCAATATGGCCTATTCCTAATTCTTTCATCGTTTCATCAAAACGTTTAAATGTAATTTCTTCTGGAGTGCCTTCCATTTTTATCGTGGAACTACTATCAGCATTCATGAAAATTAATTCAGTATCATTTTTATTTCCAAGAGCATAGTTGAAGATTTTAATATTATCATTTTTTGCAAACCGATTGCATAGTAAGTGAAAAAATTTCCTTGCGGGTTCAAACACAAATACATTACATCTGTACATACCGTAAATATCACTTGCCCATTGCCCTTTGTATCCACCAAGATCTACAACCACAGAATGTTCACTTAAATTATAATTCAACCTTAACGTATTGTCACCATCCGCTTCAAACCAAGGTTTTACTCGCTTAGTTTGTTTGCCTGGAAAAAACATTCGCCATAGTTTTTTAATCTTTTTCATAGAGAATACAGGTGATTTACTTTTTAAGACAATCTTCAATTAGTAATAAGTCGGCTTCTGTAAGTTCAGGATAGTTTCCTGTATAGAAACCACATTCATGTAGATAATCTGCGCCATTTAATTGGTATTCATTTTCATCATATTTTTTATAAAATGGTTGGCGTTGAATATTCCCCGCAATTAAAGGTCGTATCTCTATCCCTGCCTTAATAAATTTCTGAATATACTTTTCACGTAAATCTGGTGTTTTGCCAATAAAAGGGAATGCAAATCCGGAAAGCAACGGTATATGAGTATGATTTAAAGGCACAAAATCATTATTCATTTCAACGGCCTTCTGTATTCTTAAAAAATTTCTTTGTCTTGTTTGTATGTTTTCATCTAAAAATTGCATTTGATATTGGCCCAAAAAACCTGTGATTTCTGTTGGCCGAAGGTTGTAGCCAAGATCATAAAAAGTATAACTAGCTTCAAATTCCGATTTTATATTAAAAGCTTTTCGCCATTTCACTTTTTGTTCATCATCAAGATTCCTGTCCCATCCGTTTGCCCTAACAATTTTCAGCATTTCATAAAATGATTCATCATCTGTGCAGACCATGCCGCCTTCTATAGTTGACATGTGGTGTGCAACAAAAAATGAGAAACTTGAAGCAATACTAAAATTGCCTGCTTTTCCATCGCTCAATTCAGTGCCTAAGGATTCACAATTATCTTCCAAAATCAAAATTCCCTTCTCGTCACATAATTTTTTTATATTAGATAAATCTCCTGTAAGTCCGAGAACATTGGTAAGAAAAATCAATTTCAAATCATGTCTTTGCAATGTATCCAGAATGTTTTTTAATGTTACATTCAGTATTGATGGCTCACAATCTAACGGAATAGGCTTTAGTCCTAATTGAATCAAAGGCATTGTGTTTGTCGACCAAGTAATAGCAGAAAAACCAGCTTTATCATCATTCCTTATTTTACCCAGGTTCTTTAACGCTTGTATCATAGCAAGGTTGGCGCTACCACCACTATTAAAAAGTACTGCATACTTTCGGCCTTGATAATTTGCAAATTTTTTCTCGAATGCTTCACACTCTTTTCCCATACTCAGTCTTTCCGCACGGATGATAAAGTCAGCTAAAGCCTTCTTTGTTTCCGATTCTTGCAGAAAAGTATGTTTCATTAATGGAATCTTAAAATTCATTTTAAATTTTTTGATTTTTTGTATTCCGATACAGTCTGTTTTATTCCTTGTGCTAAACTTATTTTATGTTTGAAACCCATTGTGCTAAGACGATTTACATCCAAGCATTTCCTTGGCATGCCATCCGGCTTTGAATGATCGAATACTAATTCACCTACAAATTCAGTTTCTTTGGCAATTTCTTCAGCTAATTCACGAATAGAAACATCTTCACCGGTACCCACATTGATAAAATCAGCTCCTTCATAATTTTCAAATAAATATACTACAGCATCAGCACAATCATTTACATGCATAAGCTCACGTCGTGCATTACCGCTGCCCCAAATTTCAACTTTGCTTTCTTTATTATCTACAGCATCTACAAATTTTTTTACCAATGCACTTAATACATGGGAGTGCGATGGATCAAAACTGTCATTTGTCCCATAAAGATTACAAGGCATTACAGAAAACCCTTTCATCCCATATTGTTTATGATAGTACTCCAACATTTTTAACCCTGCAATTTTTGCAATAGCATACCCTTCGTTAGTTGGCTCTAACTTTCCTGTAAGTAAATATTCTTCTTTCATAGGTTGTGGGCATTCACGAGGATAAATACAAGAACTGCCAAGGAAAACTAATTTTTGAACCCCACATTTATACGCAAAATGAATTACGTTATTTTGAATAGAAAGATTCTGATATAAAAACTCTGCCGGATATTTTATATTAGCACCGATGCCCCCAACTTTTGCAGCAGCAAGAATAACATAATGAGGTTTTTCTTGTTGAAAGAATTTTTCAACAGCTTGCTGATTAGTAAGATCCAATTCTTTAGAACTTCTACCAATGATATTTGAATAGCCTGCTTCTTTTAATTTAGTAACTACAGCAGAGCCTACCATACCTCGATGTCCGGCTACATAACATTTCTCATTTTTATCTATCATAGAACTTAATTCTGCGGATTATTGTTATGCTTTTGTAAGATTAACTCATTTCTAAATAGCGCTAAATCGGCTTCTACCATTTCCTTCGTTAATTCTTCTAAAGAATATTTTGGTGACCAACCTAATTTTTCTTTTGCTTTAGTAGCATCACCTAATAATTGATCTACTTCGGTAGGCCTAAAATAACGCTTATCAATTTCAACTACAATATCACCTTTCATTAAGTTTATTTCTTTATTCGAAACGCTCAAAACAATAGCAACTTCATCAACACCTTTGCCTTTAAACTCAACCTCTACTCCAGCATAAGAAAATGCCATTTGTAAAAATCTACGAACAGATGTTGTAATTCCAGTTGCAATTACAAAATCGTCCGGCTTTTCTTGTTGTAGCATCAACCACATCGCCTCCACATAATCTTTTGCATGTCCCCAATCTCTTTCTGCATCTAAATTACCTAACCATAATCTATTCTTTATTCCTAATACAACTTCTGCAACTCCTCTTGTAATCTTTCTCGTAACAAATGTCTCACCCCTCATAGGACTTTCATGATTAAATAAAATTCCATTACAAGCAAACATACCATAGGCCTCCCGATAATTTACCATTATCCAATATGCATATAACTTAGCCACTGCATACGGAGAGCGAGGATAAAAAGGAGTTGCTTCATTTTGTGGAACTGTTTGAACTTTTCCATACAACTCCGATGTAGATGCCTGATATATTTTTGTTTTATTCTCAAGTCCCAGAATACGAACTGCCTCTAAAATCCTCAATGCACCCATTGCATCTACATTTGCTGAATATTCAGGCTCTTCAAAACTCACATGTACATGACTCATGGCCCCAAGATTATAAATCTCATCTGGCTTTACTTGTTGAATAATTCGTATAATATTAGTTGAGTCAGAAAGATCACCATAATGTAAAATCATTTTTACATTTAATTCATGTAAATCTTTATATAAATGGTCTATCCGTTGGGTATTTATTAATGAAGTTCTTCTTTTTATGCCATGCACCTCATACCCTTTTTCCAGTAACAACTCAGCCAGATAAGCGCCATCTTGACCTGTAATTCCTGTTATTAGTGCTTTTTTCATTCACTGTATATTTAGGCAAAAGTAATCGTTTTACAAGGATCTAAATCAGGCTATGTTGACGTATTTATAATGGCATTAAACTATTTTTGATGCCGGATTTAAAATTCACAATTTATATAATGATCATCTCCAAAATCATAGGCGGTCTGGGTAATCAGCTTTTTCAATATGCAGCAGCAAAGGCGTTGGCCGTGCATCATACAACCCAATTAAAATTAGATGTTTCCGGTTTTGATTCTTATAAACTCCGCAATTTTGAGTTGGACGCTTTTAATGT